>NZ_CP022542.1 GCF_002237555.1 Antarctobacter heliothermus
ACGCCGGTTCCGGGCCATCCGAAAACCGGCTCACAGCAGCGGGAGACAGTGTGCGGCATGGACCATTTCACCACCACCGACGGCGTGAGACTCGCCTACAGCATTGACGATTTCACCGATCCGTGGCGTCCGTCCCAGCCGTTGATCCTCCTGCATTCCGCGATGAGCTGCATGGAAAGGCTGCGCACTTGGATGCCTCGGCTGGTCCGGCACTTTCGGGTCATCCGGATGGACCTGCGCGGACACGGACAGTCCGAGGTGCCCGGACCGGACAGCGAACTGACGATCGACCGACTGATTGAGGACATCCGCGAGCTCATGGCACTTGCCGAAGTTCCGGCAGCCCATTTCGTCGGTACCTCCGCCGGCGGATATCTCTCGATGCGGATGGCGATGGATCATCCCGATGCCGTCCGCTCGCTATCGCTGTTCGGATCGACGCCGGGTTTCAAGGGCGGGCAGGCGCAGGCGTGGCTGCCGCGGATCCGCACAGAAGGACTGCGCAACTTCCTGGCCGACACCATCACCGACAGGTTCCCCAAGGACATGATCGACACCGACCGAGTAAACTGGTTTCTCGATCAGGCAGGCAGCACCGAGCCGAAATTCCTAGAACGCTTCATCTTACTGATGGACGGTCAGGACTGGAGTGACGAATTGCACAAGATCACCTGCCCGACCCTGCTGGTTGTACCCGGCGCCGGCAAGATCGGCGACTATAGCGGGTTCGACCGGATGAAGGAATCGATTTCCCGCGTTGACCTGCGGGTCTACGAGAACATGCCCCACAACGTGTGGGACAGCCAACCCGAGCGCTGCGTCGAGGACACGCTGGATTTCCTCGGCAACGAGGGATTTCTCGAGCCGCAGGGTACGGCCGCAAATCTGTCGGCACAGAGCAAGGAAACCGTAGCATGACCATCGAGCGCGCGCGCCGATATGGCTTTGTCGCCAGCGATGGCACCGAACTCCGCTATGAGGTGGATGATTTCACGCCACCTTGGACCCAACCCGAAACGATCATCCTGATGCATGCCGCCATGGGCTCGTCGCGGCGCTTCCACCACTGGGTGCCCGCGCTCAGCGGACAATACCGGGTGGTCCGGCCGGACCTTCGGGGGCACGGAACCTCGGAAGCGTCACCCAAGGAGACCGTCACCATCGACAGGCTGGCGCAGGATTTCCTGGAACTGATGGACCACCTCGGCCTGGAAAGGGCGCATGTCGTGGGTTCATCGACCGGCGGCATCATCGGCATGCGTGCCGCGCTGGAACATTCCGACCGGTTCCTCAGCCTGTCATCCTTCGTCGCGATCCCGGGTCTCTCGCCCTCGGTCAATCACGTGGACTATGACGAATGGAAGACGGGGCTGGTCGCCGAAGGGGTCGAAAGCTTCCTGAAGCGCACGGCGAAACAGCGCTTTCATCTCGACCAGGTGGATCCGGGCTTTGTCGACTGGTTCTGCTGCGAATCCGGGCGAAATGACGCCTCGTTCCTGGCCGACTTCGTCCACATGATGACCGGCTTCGACTTCTCCGACAGGTTGCCCGAGATCTCGTGCCCCTGCCTGTTCGTGGTGGCCAGCGGCGATCCGGTGCACTCGATGGATAACTACGAGGTGCTTAAGCGGGTCCCCGACCACCGCTTTGTCGTGTTCGAGAACATGCCGCACAACATCACGGACGCGGTTCCCGAGCGCTGTCTGGCGGAACTGATCCCGTTCCTCGACAGCTTCGCAGGCAGAGCGAAGGCTCAGGCGAACAGCAGCACCGCGACCCCGCAAAGCACGTAAACCGCCGCGATGAAGCGCAAGTTACGCCCTAGGGCCAGCCTGCGCGCCTCGACTCCGAACATCCGGGCGCAGGTAAGGAAACTGACCGCGCCCACACCGCACATGCCGCCAAATCCCCATCCGGCCAGCGCGGCCATTCCCAAGAGCACGGTATGCAACCCGTTCGGCATCACCGGCGCGAACAAGCCCAGTAGGACGCTGGTCGATACCACCATATGCAAGCCGAAGATCGCGAGCGTCGTGATCGCGAGCGCGGTGAAGGCGATCAGCGGCCCTGGGCCGACGCCCGTCAGCAGCCGCCCGACGGCCTCGTCTATTCCCGGCGTCATACGGATCGCGGCCGCAAACAGCAGTGCCGACAGGAAGACCGCGGTTTCCGCGTCATAGCCACGCAAGCTGTCGACCGTGGCTTCTGCCATCTTCGCGATCCGCCCGGGCCCGGTCCAGAGACCTGCCAGAAGAACGCAGGCCGGGATCACAAGCAGGCCGGACTGGGCCGGGCTGAGAGGACTCAACGCGATGATCGAGATGTTGACCACCACCAGCCCAAGAACGGGTGCGATCACCGCCGCCGCGGCCGGCCAGAACTCCTCTCCTAGGCGACGCGGCAACCGGGCATGCGCCAGAAGGAACGAGGAGGTCACAAGCGCCAGGCTGAACAGAAAGCCGCAACCGATCAGAACCACCAGACGCGTCTCCGCCAGGATCGAGGTCACCACCGCCATCGCAATTGTGAAAGGCGAGTAGAGTACGGTCAGGCCCACGCCCCGCATGGCCCATTCGGCCAGGTCCACCCGATCGCCGGTATCGGTTTCGCGGCGTACGAGGGGAACGACGATACCCGTCGCGCCGACCGCTAGCGGCAGGCCGAAGACCCATGCCAGAAGTTGCACCCCGCCCCGCCGTTCGTGCAGGGTCATCGCCCCGAACCCGGCGAGAACACGGGGCAGGCCGGGGGCCGTCTCGATCATCGTCCGAAGTAGGAAGAGACAGGCCAAAAACGCCACCAGAACCGTCGCGTTGACCACCGCAGCACCCGCCGCCTGGCAGTCTCCCGCAGCGAAGATCAGCACTAGGGCCACGCTGCCGAAGCCGAACAGGGCGACGCGGGGAAACCCCCGGTGCCGAACAGCGCCAAGAAACGCCACGGCGACGTTGATCGTCCCGGCGACGATCCATGCCGCGGTCAGGCCGGTAAGCACGGCCAAGGCGACACAGACCCATAGCGCGACGATCGCGATCGCGACCGCCGAACCTGCGGTCACGACCAGTCCGCGCGGGGTCATCGCAGGCGGTCAGGCACCAGGCAGTGCACTCGGCGGCGGGACATAGCCGCCGATCTCCCTTTCGATGGCCTGAGCGAAGGCGATGGGCGTGCGGTCGTCGAGATAGCGGCCGATGATCTGAATGCCTCCCGGCAGCCCGCCCGAGTCGAATCCGATCGGGGCGACCGAGGCAGGCAGATAGGAAAGCGAGGCCAGTCCCGCCCAGTAGAGCTGGTCGTTATAGCTGACCCGGTGGCCGTTGATCGGAATGGTGCGCGTATCCCGCGTGCCGGTCTCGTCCAGCGGGAATGCGGTGCTTGCCGCGCAGGGACAAAGTAGCAGGTCGTATTCGCCGAACCATTCCGCCCATCCCGCCCGAATGGCCTCGCGCCGACTGTGCCACGCAAGCCATTCGCGGTGGTACATCACGGTCGACCGCTTAAGCAGCGCGGCATAGCTCTGATCGTCCTCGGACAGGCCCGGCACGATTTCCAGAGCGTTCTCGAACACATCCCTGGGCTGCCGTGCTGTGGTGACGGCCCGCAGAAGACGGATGTAGACTTCGTAATGCTTCCGCTCGTCGAAGGGCGGTTGCGCGCCATCGACCACCGTCGCCCCGGCAGCGCGCAGCTTTTCTCCGAAGGAGCGGATCAAGTCCTGATACGGATTGTCGACTTCGCTAACGGAAGAATCCCAGATCAGGCCCACACGGAACTCGGACAGCCGGTGTTTCTCGGGTGCCGGCAGACTGAGACGCCAGCCGCGGGCCGAGTCGCCATGCGGCCCGGCCATGACGTCAAGGAACACGTCTAGGTCGCGCGCGCTTCGGGCGAGTGGGCCGGCCACCGAAATGTCCGGAAAGATGTTCACGTCGGGCATCAGATGGCCGTCCAGCGGCACGATACCGTAACTCGGCTTGTGGCCGAAGATCCCGCAGTAGTGCGCCGGATTGCGTACCGAGGCGCCAATATCTGAACCCATCTCGACGGCACTAAAACCTGTCGCCAGCGCCACGGCGGAACCGCCAGAAGACCCACCGGGAGTGCGGGTCTCGTCCCAGGGGCTGAGCGTTGTGCCGTAGATGGCGTTGTAGGTCTGCCAGTCCGACAGCAGCAGCGGCACGTTGGACTTGCCGTACAGCACCGCGCCCGCCGATTCCATCCGACCGACCGCCACCGCGGTTTCCGTCGCCACATTGTGGGAGAGATCGGACCGGCCCCAGGTCGCCACCGTCCCCTTCACGCTGAAGGACTCCTTCACCGTCATCGGCAACCCGTGCAACGGGCCCAGCGGCTTGCCGCTGACCCGTGCGGCGTCGGCGGCGTCTGCCCGGTTGCGCGCGCCCTCGCGGTCCTGAAGGACCACGGCGTTCAGATGCGGATTGAGCCGGTCCACCTGCCGGAAGGTGTCCTCCAGCAGCTCGCGGCTGGACAGCGTTCCGGCGCGGAGCGCCTCGGCAAGGTCCACGGCCGCCGAGAAGACAGAGAGCTGGTCTGCCGGAATGGTGACGGACGGCTCGACATTCTTGTTCATGCAGTTTCCTTGGTCGTATTGTCTTCCCGTACCTTCGCACAGGTCGCGAGGCGTTCGGGAGAAGTGGGCATCAGGCGCTGCGCGCCATCAAACCTCCGTCCACCAGCAACTCGGTGCCGGTAATGTAACGCGCCTCGTCCGACGCAAGAAACAGCGCGGCATGCGCCACGTCCCAGGCGTCGCCCCGGCGGCCCAGCGGCACTCTCTGCCGCGCCTGTTCGCGTAAGGTCTCCAGGTCAGCGCGGCCGGCCAGTTGCGATACGCGATGTTCAAGCAGCGGAGCGTCGATCATGCCAGGTATGATGGTGTTGCACCGGATGCCCTCGGGGCCGTACTGCACCGCGATCTGGCGAGAGAACTGAACCAATCCGGCCTTACTGGCCGAATATCCGACATGGTTGTGTCCAAGGTGCTTCAGCCCACCGATCGAGCCCACATTGTTGATCACCCCGCCTCCATGCTCCCGCATGACAGGCAGCACCAACTTGCAGGTCAAGAAGACGCTGGTCAGGTTCAGATGCAGTTGACGGCGGAAATCCTCGAGCGACATGTCCTCGGGACCTCCGGGCAATGACGCGCCGACGTTATTGTGCAGGATGTCGATCCCACCATATTCGCTTACCGCCCGGTCGACCAGCGCCGAAACGCTGTCGGCATCCGTGACATCGGCTTCGCAGACCACGCAGTTTCCGCCTTCGCCGCGGATGATCTCGACGGTCTCCTCAGTGGCCGCAAGGTCGCGATCCGCTACTATTACCTTTGCACCCTCACGGGCAAACAGCACGGCCGTCGTGCGCCCATTTCCCCAGCCGGGCCCGACCGCTCCGGCTCCGGTTACCAGCGCGACGCACTGCTCAAGCCTCTTCGCCATTGTCATCCCTTCCGCCGGCCGATCCCGCGACCCGCCGTCACGCGGTGGTCGACACTGTCGTAAGTGCATCGTCACCCAGTGCCTGCAGGGGCGCGGTGTCCGGGTTGTTCATGAACCAGGGCCGCTTGTTGTCTGATGGCCGGTTTGAAACCGCGTTGAAGTTGAAATAGCTGATCGAACGGGGCCACGGCGTCAGGTTGGCGGCCGAGCCGTGCATCAACGTCGGATGGATGAAGGCCACAGACCCGGCCGGCGCAGACAGGTCCAGGATGCTCGCCTTCTTCGCCAGGCTCTCGATCACACCTAGCGGCACGCGCTGTGCCTTGTAGCCGGGCACATCCTCTTCACGCGACAGGATCTCGTCCAGATCGTCGGAATGGCTTCCTGGAATGACAAGCAGCGGACCGTTCGACGGCGTACAGTCGTGCAGGAACACGGCGACCATGATCGCGTGCGGGCTCGGCATGCCGTCACCCCGGTGCCAGGCCGTGAAGTCCTGATGCCAAGCCCAGCCGTCGCTGGTGAACGGCATCTTCAGGTTGACCCGAGACTGATAGATATAGGCCGATTCGCCTAGCAGCGCTTCTACCGTCTTGATGATCCGCGGCAGACGCGAAAGCGCATCGAAGGACGGCGACAACGCGTGCGGCGCATAGACGATGGATGGCGGCACCTCGGGGCTTTCGCGCTTCACCTGGGGACCGTCCATCGCGTTGATTTCGGTCAGGGCGTCCTGCAGCACGCCGATCTCATCTGCGCTCAACAGGTTCCTGTACAGAAGATAACCTTGTTCCTGATACTCACGCTTTTGGTCTTCGGTAACTTCCATTTCTTCCTCCAGGAACAAAAATGTATCACTTAGTGATACCAAGATCCACATTATGATGCGACTACCAATAACGATTGTCAAGCGCCAAGAGGTGGTCGCAGGATTTCGGACCAGTCGTTAAGCTGTAGCGTCTGAGAAAGAACCAACCTGAGAAGACAAGGCGAAAGAGATATTCTGCAGAGTCCAAGGCGAAGGTGGCCCTAGAAGCCATCCGCGCGGAGCTGATGTCGGCCGAGCTTGCCAAGAAGTACGACTTTCGCCCGACGATGATCAGCGGCTGGAGTGAGGCATGAGCACGCCACCGGTTCGAGGGCCATATCGAACACGCTGGACGCCGACTTCTGCGTCGAGGCGCTGAACGAAGCGATCTATCGGTTCGGGCCGCCTGAGATCATGAACAGCGATAGTCATACGATTGATACCAGTTCTCGGATGGTTTGACTCAAACACTGATCGACCATTCGCTGGGTTGGTGCCGTATGGCTTCTCGGTTTGGTTTGACCCAAACAGCGACCGACCTGACACGTGTCTTTCCCTGGACCTGTCGATCATCCGGGAACGCCTGCGGCGAGCTTGTCTCAAAGGTGTTGCCGTGACCCCAGAAGGGCCTGACCATCCGGTCTCATGACTGTCCTGTCCCTGCATCCATCGAGGCGATGCTCGTTCTCTTGCCGCAGAAAAGGATCGTCAAATGGCTGAAACCCCTGAAACATCTCACGTCGTCGGAGGCGTCGATACCCACAAGGATTTACATGTTGCAGCTGTCGTAGATCATTACGACCGCGTGCTCGGCACCGAGAGCTTTCCCACGACCCGTCATGGCTATCGCTTGATGTTGATCTGGATGCGGTCTTTCGGGGATCTGCAACGCGTCGGCATCGAATGTTCGGGCAGCTATGGCGCAGGGTTGCTGCGCTATTTGCAGACAGCTGGTGTCGAAGTTCTGGAGGTGGTCACTGCCCCTGACAAAAACGAGCGCCGTCGCCGCGGCAAGAACGACGACTTCGACGCAGAAAGTGCGGCCCATGCCGCCTTCACCGAACGGCGCACTGTCACACCGAGAAGCCGTGACGGTATGGTCGAAAGCCTCCGTGTTCTAAGGGTTTGCCGAAAGACAGCCGTTCAGGCGCGCCGCATTGCTTTGCAAATGATCCAGACGACGATCATCTGTGCCCCCGATAGATTGCGAGAACCCCTACGTAAGATGACGCGAATGCAGTTGATCCGCACACTGGCAGCTTGGCGGCCCGATCTCACGGCCTTTCGGCAGGTCGAAGAAGCCTATCGCATCTCGCTCAAATCCCTGGCGCGGCGTTACCTCGAACTGCATGACGAGATCGCCGATCTGGATGACATGATCGAAGCCATCGTCAAAGATCTTGCCCCAGAGCTACT
Source organism: Antarctobacter heliothermus (assembly GCF_002237555.1). Classification (NCBI taxonomy): domain Bacteria; kingdom Pseudomonadati; phylum Pseudomonadota; class Alphaproteobacteria; order Rhodobacterales; family Roseobacteraceae; genus Antarctobacter; species Antarctobacter heliothermus. Next base: position 7,687 of record NZ_CP022542.1, read on the forward strand.
CGAACAGATCGCGATCGGCCTGAACAGCGCGGCGCAGCTGCTGCTGACGGCTGGAGACAATCCGGAGCGGTTGAAATCCGAAGCCAGCTTTGCCGCCCTTTGCGGCGTCAATCCCGTGCCTGCGTCTTCTGGCAAAACTGTCCGGCACAGGTTGAACAGAGGCGGTGATCGCGCAGCCAATAGTGCGATCCACATTATCGCCATCGGACGTTTGCGACTGGACCCACGCACTCAAGCCTACGTTGCCAAACGGATCGCTGCCGGAAACTCGAAACTGGAAGCCATTCGCAGCCTCAAACGTTATATCGCGCGCGAAGTCTTCGGCATCATCATGCGCCGCTACAAAGAGATCAATCAGACACAAATCGCCGCTTGACTCTTAGAAGGGCGTCCAGGGATCGCAGTTCACCTCGTTTGCCTGGACAGACCGCTTGCGTCGGTCCGGCATCCGCATCTCGATGGACGGCAAGGGTCGATACCTGGACAACATTTTCATCGAGCGGCTGTGGCGCACCCTGAAATACGAGTGCGTTTATCTGCATGCTTGGGAGACCGGGTCTCAGGCCCGCGCGGGTGTTCGAAAGTGGATGGAGTTCTATAACCACCGCCGCCCACACAAGGCCCTTGCAGGCAAACCACCAGCGGTGGTCTACTCACTGCGCATCCAAGCAACGCAACCCGATCAGCAGGAGCAGATCAGAGCTTAAAAAGCGCCAGATCCTGTCCAAGGAATAGGGAGCACCTCACAACGAGAGGCGCGCGCACTCATCCCACGGGTTGCTGACGCCAACCGAAAGCCAATACCTGAAAGCCGCCGCCTGACATGAAACACATGCTTTAGCTTCGTCCGGCGGCAAACAGATCGAACATCCAGAACAACCTCTCCAGACCCCCTCACGCGGTACCATCGCTTGCCTTTGCAGGCTTCATGTCACGGATTCCGACGACGACGAGGAACAGCACAATTGCAGCGGTGACCAGCAGAAGTGTCAGACTGATCGGGCGCGTGAAGAAGGTGGTTAGGTCGCCGCGGGCAATCAGCATAGCGCGCCGGAGATTCTCCTCCAACATCGGGCCCAGAATGACGCCCAGAAGCAGTGGCGCGGCGGGAAAATCAAGCTTCGTCAGAAAGTACCCGATGCCCCCGAACGCAGCCAGCAACAGCACGTCAAAGGTATTGTTGCTGATACTGTGAACCCCGATACAGATGAAGAGAAGTATCGACAGATAGAGAATGTTGTAAGGAATCTGCAGCACCTTCACCCAAACCCCGATGAACGGGATGTTCAGTATCAACAAAAGCAGGTTGCCGATCCACATGCTGGCCATCAGGCCCCAGAACAGCTCGGGGTTGTCTTCGATGACGCCAGGCCCGGGGGTGACGCCGAAGACGATCAGCGCGCCCAGCATCATCGCCATGATGGCATCGCCCGGAACGCCCAGCGTCAGCGTTGGAATGAAACCGGCAATTGCTGCCGAGTTGTTGGCCGCTTCCGGCCCCGCTATGCCTTCGTGTGCGCCTTTGCCGAAGCGTGACGGGTCGCGGGCCACGCGCTTTTCCATGCCGTAGGACACAAAGGTCGCAATCGTCGGTCCGCTTCCAGGCAAAGCTCCGAAAATGAAACCCGTGCCTGTCCCGCGGATCGCCGCCATCACCGAACGACGCAAGGCGCTGAGTGGGGGGAACATCTCGCGCCAATGCAGTTTCTTGCCAAGCAGCTCGCCCCGCTCGGGACCCTCCAGATTCGAAACCACCTCGGCGATGGCGAAGAAGCCCATCGCAACAATGACGAAACTTATGCCGCCCGAAAGACTCCACTGCCCGAACAAGAATCGCTGCGCGCCCGAGTTCACGTCGATGCCGACAGTGGCGATCGCAAGACCCAAGAGGACCATCGCGACACCCTTCAGGAACGATCCCTGCGACAGACCGGCCGCCGAGGTAAGGGCGAGTACCATCATCGAGAAATATTCCTGCGCCCCGAACCGCAGGCCGAAAGTGGCCACCGCCGGTGCCAGCGACATCAGCAGAATGATCGCGACGGTGCCGCCGAAGAAGGATGCGATGGCGCTGATGACGAGCGCGAGGGCGCCCTGCCCGTTCTTGGCCATCGGGTGGCCGTCAAGGCAAACCACCGCCGAGGCCGCATGTCCCGGCGTGTTCAGCAAGATCGAGGTGACGGCGCTGCCGTACATCGACCCGTAATATATACCGGCCAGCATGATCAGCGCGCCGATCGGATTCAGTGAGAAGGTCAGCGGAAGCAGCATCGAGATGGTGGCAAGCGGCCCGATGCCCGGCAGGACGCCGATGAAGGTTCCGACCGTGACGCCGAAAAGGCAATAGAGCAGGTTGGAGGCAGAGAAGGCGACGCCGAAGCCAGTGGCAAGGTTGCTAAGGATTTCCATGATCAGGGCCAGACTTTGAGGGGAAGACCAAGCAGTTCGCGGAAGATTAACACAGAGCCTCCCGCAAGAGAGGCGGTCAGCACGAGTGTCGCGATCCAGCCCAGCGGTTTTGCCGACGCAAAGCGGCCAGTCATGATCAGCAACACGGTGGCCACCACCAGACCGAACCGGTCAAGCGCCAGCGCGAAGGCCACGATGGCGGCAAGAAGAAACAGCAGCGGCCGCAGCGCGATACCGGTCAGCGGCGGCCCACTTTCGATCAGGGCCCGTATCGTCATCACTGCACCGACGAGGACGATAGCGAAGCCAATCATGAACGGAAAATACCCCGGCCCCATCTGGAACAGCGTTCCCATCTGGTAGTCTTGGGATTTCCAGGTAAGCGCTGCCCCGAAAACCAAAAACAGAACGCCGGAAACGAGATCTCGTGAGACGACCATTGGCACTCGCTTTCCTGGCCGTTGGCCGGCCAATCTTTCGTGTCGCAATATGATATGCAGTATCACTATGAAAGTCAGAAAAGTGGCCGTCAACCAAAAACTGGCTGCAACCCGTGTTTGGTCCGTCAATGCCTCAGAGACTGGCATCCTGTGCGGCGATAGCAACCAGAGAGCCCATGCGGCGCCCGAAGTCCTCGGGCGTCCATTCGCCCGTGTTCCCGACGATATGCAGCGCGCCGACGGGCTCGCCGGAATGGTTGACGATTGCTGCCGCCGCGACCACTTCACCGATTCTCCACTCGTCCGCCTGTACGGCGAAACCCCGATCGCGCACCTTGCGCACGTCTTCCATGATCGCGTCCGGATCCGTCAGTGTCCGGGCGGTATGGGCGGTCAGTTCCGACCGGTCCAGCAGAGCCCTTGCCTGATCCTCGGGCATCCGGGCCAGCACCGCGCGGCCGCCGGCGGTGCAATAGATCGGCACCCGGCGGCCGATCAGGGCGGCCGAGATCGTCTCTTGCTTGGACTGAATGCGGAACAGATAGATCAGGGTGGTGTCGTCGACGAATGACAGGTCCACCCGTTCGTTCGTCGTGTTCCTCAGCTTGATGAGACCAGGCGCCGCGCGTGCCACCAGTTCACTGGAATTCAGGTAGGAATACGACAGATCGAGCACCTTGGCTGAAAGCTCGTATTGGCGAGTTTTCGGGTTCTGCCGCAGATAACCCACATCGCGCAGGGTGCGGGTGAACCGCTGGACGGCGCTCTTGTCCAGACCGCTCAGCGTGACCAGTTCGCTCAGGCTGAGGCTTCGGCCGACATCGCGGAACGCCTCCAGCACCGCGAATGCCTTTTCGACCGACTTCACATTGTGCAGGCCGCCGCCGGTGCGACCGCTTGAAGTATCTCCTGCTGCATGACTCATCTTCGCCGATCCTCCCGATCGTTCCCATGTTCACTGGCTGGCGGCGCCAACTCGTGTCTAGAAATCAATCCATTGTGAGTACTTTGATGGCGCGCATCCATCAAGGCCAACGTTGATCCACTATCGGTTCAGCAGCAATTTCGGCACAAGTGGCGCGGATTGACATGGATCGGGATACGGTCCTATGATTTGCATTGCGGCTCACGTAATCACATAAAGATTCAATGGACTGCCGCGCAAAGTCACTCGCAGGCACACATGGATCCTGTTTCGATTGCCCTGATAGGCTGCGGAATCATCACCCGATCCGCGCACCAGCCCGCCCTGACCGCGTTGGGAGGGCGTGTCAGGCTGGTGGCGACGGTCGACACCGACCCCGAAGCGGCCCGACATGCGGCGGAGCCGTTCGGTGCTCGGGTGACCGACATCGAAGGCGCGCTTGCCGATCCCGCCGTCGAGGCGGTGCTGATCGCCACGCCCGAATCTTGTCATGCAGAGCAGGTGATCGCGGCAGCGAAGGCTGGCAAACACGTGATGTGCGAAAAGCCCATCGCGCCGACGCTGGAAGAAGCGGACGACATGATCGCCGCCTGCGACGCGGCCGGCATCGTGTTCATGGTCGCCCACAGCCGCCGTTTCACGCGAAGATACATGGACGTGGCCGCCGATCTTTCCTCGGGCCGGATAGGGCAGGTTCGGCTGGTGCGCGAGAACGAGCGCCGCCCGCAAGGTTTCGGGCCGGGAGGGGTACAAACGTTCCGACCGGGCCACTGGACAGGGGACCCGAAGCAGACGCTGGGCATCGCCTTGCTGGCCGGTATCCACGAAGCCGACATAATCAACTGGTTCGCATCGGCCAGACCGGTCACGGTTGTGGCCAGGCACGCGGTGACGACGCCGGGCAACCAGGGCGTTCCCGACTTCCTGTCCTTCGCCGTGCGCTTCGACAATGGCGCGATCGGCACCAGCGAGATCGGACGCATGCAGCCGCCCGGCTACCCAGCGGTGCATCAGCTGGAAATCTATGGCACCCAAGGCGCGATCCGGGCGCGTGACCACGACTGCCAAAGTCTGGTTCGCCACGACGCGGCCGGGGCGCACCATCCCGAGAGTCTTTCGCTGAACCTGTCCGGCGGGCAGACCTATGTCCGGCAACTCGCCGCTTTCGTAGATGCGATACGGTCTGGCCAAACACTTGCGGTAACGCCACAGGACGCGCGTCTCGCGCTGGCCGTGACGCTGGCGGCGATCGAATCGGCTGAGACCGGACGGCGCATTGCAGTAAAGGCCGCCTCTTGACCGCTGTGGCGATCGCGGCGGGACCGGAATGGAGCGGCTGGCTGGCCGGAGAGGCCGCGCTACTGCCCGGCATCACCATTGTCGAATCCGCCGCCGATGCCGACCTGCTGGCAATAGCACCGGATGCCGCGGCACCCGAAGACTGGATAAGCGACGCGCTTGCTGCCGGCGCAGCGGTCATCCTGACTGCGCCGGCCGATCTTGCGGAGCTTGCCAACTTAATGGCGGCCGATGCGCCGGTCGATGCGCCCGGCCGGCTTGGGCATTCGGAAGCCGGACGCCACCTTCTTGATCAACTTTCCGACCCGGGCGTCGGCGCAATCCATTCGCTGTATCTGTCGGTCAGGACAGCCACCGAGGATGCGGGAAGCCGCAGCTTCGAGGCGCTTCTGTGGGACGCAGTCTGCCTGATTGACGATTGCCTCGACTCAACGCTGGCAGAGATGCATGTGGACGGCGGCGCGATGTTCGGCCAGGAAACCGACTCGGCGGTGGGGATCGCGCGCACCGCGAATGGTACGGTTGTCACGATCGATGTCGCCTGCTGCCTGCCGCCTGCGCTGTGCAACGCCGGCGCGACGGAGGCTGAGATCGAGATCATGGGGGCAGAAGCAACGCTTCGCGCAGCGACCCATGCCCGGCGGTCCACGGTCTGGGATCAGAGCGGGGTTGCGGCGCAATATTGGGGAGACGACGCCATGTTGTCGATGATCAATGCCTGGACGGCCGGCCGGGCCACGGGCCAGGACAGGATTCGACGCAGGCTGGAGAACGTGCAATCGATCCTGAACGACCTTCGAACTGATTGGACCCAGGGCGGATGACGGACCTGCGCAACGTTGTCCTGGCCGGGGATGACGGCGATCTCGTCCGGTCCATCGCCGAGCGGCTGAAGGCAGAAGGCTGCGCCGTCTCGACCGGTGCGGACCGCATGAATGACGCCGGATGCTGGGGCATCGTCTACGTCGCCGCGGAAGCGCCGGAACAACCGGTGGACGCACTCGACATCGATGATTTCCTGAACCGGACGGACGAGACGATGACCGGCGCGGCTTCGGCGGTCCGGGCCGCACTTGCCGCCGGCAACCTGCGCCGGATCGTCTTGGTTGGCAACCTCGCGGCGCGGGGCCGGTCGAGCGTCACCATGCCCGCGGCGCTCGGCGGCGGGCTGACCGCACTGGCACGTTCCTGGGCGCTAGAATTCGCAGCCGAGAACGTCACCGCCAACACTATACTGGCCGAAGAACCACAGGAAGTGGCCGAGAGCGTCGCCGAGGCGACCGCGTTTCTGCTTTCGCCCCGGTCCGGCATGATCTCCGGGCAGGTTCTGCAGGTGAGCCGGGACACCGATGCAGGGATCTTGCCGATATGATGAATGGACCCCAAAGGCTCGGCGGTGCCGGGGCGGTCCTGGTCACGGGGGTTGCGTCCGGGATCGGGCGGGCCATCGCCGAACGGCTCATCGCGGATGGATACGCGGTGGTCGGTCTCGACATCGCGAACACCCCGCCACCGGGTCTTTCCGAATTCGTCCTGACCGATCTGTCCGATCACCACGCGACGGCTCCGGTAGTATCGAAACTGGCAGAACGGCACGGCTTCACTCGGCTGGTCAACAACGTCGGCTCGTCGCGGCGGGAGTTTCTGCGCGACGGGACCGACGATACCCAGCGGTGGCTGGACCGGCTCAACCTTTCCTCTGCCCTGGTCTGTCTGCAGGCGGTGCTGCCCGCGATGCGCAGCGGCGGTTTCGGCAGGGTCGTAAACGTGACCAGCCGCGCGGCACTGGGCCGCGACAACCGCAGCGCCTATGCCGCCACCAAGGGCGGCCTCGCCGCGATGACGCGGGTCTGGGCGGTCGAACTGGCCGCCACCGGCATCACGGTGAACGCTGTCGGTCCCGGCATGATCGACACCGAACTGTTCCGGCACAACAATCCACCCGACGCGCCGGACGTGGCGCGCCTGCGGGAATCGGTGCCAATGAAACGGCTCGGCCTGCCGGAAGAGGTGGCCGACGCGGTCGCCTTCTTCCTAGGACACCGAGCTAGCTATGTCACCGGACAAACCATCTATGCCTGCGGCGGCCTGTCGATTACCGGCGGCAGGCCCGGTCAGGCACCGTGACCACAGTCATCCAAGGAGACCTCATCTTGACACGCGTCCATCCCGACCCGCTGCGCCTGCTGTTCATCCAGGCCTTCTCGATGCCGCCAGACGCCGACTACTCGATGCGCAAACCCGGCGCGACGCGGGAAGAGTCGATGATGAACTATGGCCTGATCGCACCCCTTCTGGAAGGGGTCGAATGGGAAGTGCATCCCGGGCCAGTGTCCCACCATGGAACCTCGCTGGTCGAGACGCGCGAAGAGTTCCTGGCCATCGCGGCGGCCCGCCTACCAGTAGTCCGGGAAGCCTGCGAAAGCGGCAGATACGATGCCATCGTGCTGCTGGGCGGCGGCGATCCGGGTTTTCTCGAATCCTGTGAGATCGGCCAGCGCTTCGGAATCCCGGTAACCGCCTGCGGCAATGCACAGATGCATGTCGCGGCAATGCTCGGCCGGCGATTCAGCGTGATCGATGTGTCAGAGCCGCATTCGGTACACTATGGCAACATCATCCGTTCCTATGGCTTCGCCGAAAACTGCGCCTCGCTGCGCAACCTCGAGCGCCCGCTGCCAAGGGGAGACCATGCCGGCACCTCCATCGCTGTCGAGAAATCAAGGGTCGACGCCGGTAAAACCTCCGACCTCCTCCTCGCGGCGGTCAACGAGGCCGAGGCGGCCATCGTGGAGGACGGAGCGGAATCGCTCATCATCGGATGCTCGGCGCTGTACTGGCTGAAACCTCATCTGCAACAGACCCTGTCGGATCGCGGGTGGGATATACCCGTGCTCGAGGGTTATTCCTGCGCCATCGAACTCGGCAAGCTAAAGGTGCGACTGGGCGTCACCGTCAGCGGTGTGGCCTTCCCGCAGGCTCCGGCCCCGCGCTTTCGGCGGGTCAAAAAGGCTTAATCCGACTCTGCAAATGGATAGTGAACCGCGCCGGGTTTTCCAGAGGCTGATTTCGGTTAGTTACGCGGCCATGTCTTCAATTGGTGTTGTCACGTTAACTCGTGGGGAACACGAAATTCTGCACAGAGTTCTATCAAGCGGCCTTTGCCGCGGCTTGCCATGCATTGAATGCTTCCAGTCGGTGGTAGTGGACGGCGAGGGCGTTGCGCGCGATCAGCGACCCGAATTAGCGGGCCCAGCGTCGGACTGTCTCGCAAGAAACGTCGATGCCGCGTTTCAGCAGCATTTCCTCGACCTCACGCAGGCTCAGATTGAAACGGTCGCACAGCCAGACTGCATGAGCGATGATCTCGGGCGGGAAGCGGTGGCGTTTGTAGCTGATCGAATGCTGTGTCATGCTCGGCAATTACGCTGATGCCGGCACACCGGCGACAACGTCGAGTTTACGTGACAATGCCGTGCCCCCCGGGATATTTTCGGACAGAAGAAGCCGAATGTTTCGCGCGCGAAACGGGTAGCCCTAGTTTGCCAGGAGAGCGACCCCCTTGTTTCTTCTGTCTAGAAATATCCCGAGGGGGTCATGCTGGAAGCATGCCTTTGGCATGACGCCCCCTGCCCCGATCTCACATCTCCAGCGCGTTCTTGTGATCGCGCCGCAGCAGCATCAGCCCCAGCACCAGCGCCACCAGACCAAACCCGGCCACATAGGCCTCAGAGACATAAGGCGCGTCATAGTTGGGATAGAACCCGTGCCGCATCATCCCCACCAGATGCACCAGCGGGTTGTACCACAGGTAGTTGTTGTAAGGCTCGGGGATGGTGTCGAAGAGAAAGAACACGCAGGACAGCAGAAACAGCGGCCGCATCAGGATTGACCAGAACCGCTGATACAGCGGAAAGCGCAGCATCATGAAGCAGTTGAAGACCCCGACCCCCAGCGCCAGCAGCGCCGCCAGCCCATAGGCGCGCGCGATCACCGCGCCGTCCATCACCACCCGCGTCTCGAACACCAGCAGGATGGTGCCGATCACGACGTAGCTGACCAGCAGCTGCGTCATCAGGTTCAGCCCGAACCGCGCCAGAATGGCATCCAGAAAGGTCACCCGCGGATAGGCCAGCAGCTGGCGCGAATAGTTCATCGCCTGCCCCAGCTTGGCGGTGATGTCGGTGAACAGCGTAAAGGGCAGCATCCCGGTGGCGTAGAACATCGCAAAGCTCACCCCCAAGGGCGGTGAGCGGAAGCCCACCGAAAACAGCGCCGTCAGCAGCGCAATGCCCGCCGCCGGTTCGAGGATCGCCCAGGCGTACCCCCCCGGTGAGCGCCCGTAAGAGGTGCTCATCTCGCGCAGGATCAGCGCGGTGATGGTGCGCAGGGTGGCAAAGCGCGGAATGCCGGCGCGCACGCGGGGGCGTTGGGCCGCGGGGAGCCTTGGGTCGGAACTGTCGGTCGAACTGTCGGTCACGGGGCCTCTGCTCGGGGCTGGGGTGTGGTTTGCGGGTCGCTTTTTGGCACGCGGGACACCGCGCGGATCCCTGTTGCGCGGCGAACCGCACCGGAGGCGGCATCCGCACTGGAAACCACGCTCTGCATTATGTAGCAAGGAGGTCTCAGGAGCTACTTGAAAAGCCGCATTCCTCCGTGACCCAGATCCCTCCGCCACGCCCGCCCAAAGGCCCTGCCCCCATCGCTCCCGGAGTCGGGGACCGTGTCGCGCCACTGCGGCCCGCCCCCGGCGGCCCCCCGCAAGGCCCGCAGATCGGGACACCCGGCAAGCCGGGCCCTGCCCCGCGCGCCGGATCGGGCGCCCCGCGCATGGCAAGCGGCGCACGGCTGCGCCGCCGGCACTATTCGGTTCTGATCAGTCTGGTGCTGGGCGTGATCCTGCCGGTGCTGGTGGTGGCGGGCTATCTCTGGTTCAAGGCGACCGATCAATACGCCTCGACCGTGGCTTTTTCCGTGCGCACCGAAGAGGCAGGCTCTCCGCTGGAAAGCCTGATCGGTATTCCGGGCATCTCGGGGTCGTCCTCATCGGACACTGACATCCTGTATGAGTTCCTGCAAAGCCAGAAGCTGGTCGAGGACATCGACAGCGCCATCGATCTGCGCGCGCTCTGGTCCAAGCCCGAGGGCGATCCGATCTTTACCTTCGACACCGATGGCACGATCGAGGATCTGGTCAAACACTGGAACCGCATGGTCAAGATCTACTACGACGACGGTGCCGGGCTGATCGAGGTGCGCGCGTTGGCCTTTACCGCCGACGACGCGCAGCTGATCGCGCAGACCCTGTTCGAACATTCCTCCGAAATGATCAACGCACTGTCGGCGATCGCGCGCGAAGACGCGATCCGCTACGCCCGCGCGGATCTGAACGAGGCGGTGGACCGGCTCAAGACCGCGCGCGAGGCGGTCACGAAATTCCGCAACACCCACCAGCTGGTCGACCCCTCGGTCGATCTGGCCACGCAGGCGGGCCTGTTGGGCAAGCTGGAGGCGCAACTGGCCGATGCGCTGATCGAGTTCGACCTGCTGGCCCTGTCGACCCGCACCGACGACCCGCGCGTGACGCAGGCGCAGCGCCGCATCGAGGTGATCCGCGACCGTATCGACGCCGAGCGGCGCAAGCTGGGCCTGGCGGGCGATGGCGCCAATGGCACCGAAGTCTATGCCAACCTGTTCGGCGAATACGAACGGCTGGTGGTGGACCGTGAGTTTGCCGAGAAAAGCTATACCACCGCGCTGGCCAGCTATGACGCGGCACAGGCGGAATCGCGGCGGCAAAGCCGGTATCTGGCCCCCTATGTGCGTCCCACACTGGCCGAAAGCTCTCGCTTTCCGCAGCGGCCCATGCTGCTGAGCCTCGCGGCGTTGTTCATCTTTCTGATCTGGTCGACGCTGGTGCTGGTGATCTACGCGCTCAAGGACCGGCGCTAGGAAAGCCCAAGACAGTGATCCGGTTCGAGAACGTCTCAAAACGCTACATCACCGAGGGCCGCGAAAAAACGGTGGTCGAGGATATGAACGTGGTGCTGCCCACCGGGCGGTCGGTGGGCCTGCTGGGGCGCAACGGGGCGGGTAAGTCGACGCTGCTGCGGATGATCTCGGGCGCGACGGAACCGACCGAGGGCCACATCGAGACCACCGGTCTTGTGTCCTGGCCAGTGGGCTTTGCGGGCTCGTTCCACCCGGATCTGACGGGGCTGCAGAACTGCCGCTTCATCGCGCGCATCTACGGCGTGGACACCGATGAGCTGGCGCAATTTGTCGAGGAATTCGCCGGTCTGGGGATGCATTTCCGCCTGCCGCTGCGCAGCTATTCCTCGGGGATGCGGTCACGTCTGGCCTTTGGTGTGTCCATGGGGATCGCCTTTGACACCTACCTTGTGGATGAGATCACCGCCGTGGGCGACTCGGCCTTTCGCGAAAGGTCTGACCGGTTGTTCAAGGCGCGGCTGCGGCACGCCGGGGCGGTGGTGTGCAGCCATTCGATGCCGCAGGTCCGGCTGTTGTGCGATGCGGGCCTCGTGCTGGATGAGGGGCAGGCCTATTACTACGAGGATCTCGAGGATGCGATCGCGCACCACGAGGACAACATGAATCGCGCCGCCGCGCTCTGAGAGGCGGGCAGGAGGGGGCGTCATGCCAAAGGCATGCTTCCAGCATGCCCCCGTCTTGGCAAGCCAAGACTCCCCGGGATATTTTCAGACAGAAGAAACATGAGAGCCGCGCACCCTGTTGCGGCGGGGGCGGCCCGTTTCGCGCGCGAAACATGGGGGTTTCTTTTCTGGTCAAAGACCTCGCCGGGGGGAACGCCAGAGGTGGGGGGCATGGTGGTGTTTCGCGCGCGAAACATCTGTGGGGAGATGGCCGATTTCAGCAGGCCGCTACAGCCCGAAAACCCGCCGCCCGCGCCGTTGCGCGGTGTCCAGCAGCACAAGGTGCTCCAGCGCCCGCGCCACCGCCACGTCCCAGGTATGGACAGAGGCGCGGGTGGCCAGCACCGGCTGCAGTGGTGGCACAGGTTTGCCCGCCGCCTCGGCCACAGTGCCCACGCCCCGGACCAGCGCCCGGTACAGTTGCGCCAGTTCCTCGGGGTCATCCAGCGGCGCGCGGCCACGCAGGAACAGTGTCTCGTAGGGGTCCGCAGAGACCGTCCAGCGCGGATCGCGGGCGCGCAGGCTTTCTGCCTCGGCTTCGGGGATCAGCGCAAACAGCCTGTCCAGATCGCCCCCTGTGGCCTCGCGCAGCGCCGACAGGTGGCGCGGCAGCACCGCCCAGGGACGCGGCGCATCCTCGACATGGCACCAGCGGCGAAACACCTCTTCGGCGGCGATGTCTGTGGCATCGGCGCGGTAGCGGCGGTTGCGCAGCAGGAACCCCAGCAGGGCCGGGGGCAGCGCGCCATCCGTGCCGCGCGCGGGCCGGGGCAGGGTGGTGCCATAGGCCCCCTCAAACGCGGTCAGCACATCGTCGGTCAGCCCCAGTTTCAGGTCTGTGCCCGGCAGCGCCGCCCAACGGCTCAGCGCCGCGCCCAGCGTGTAGGGCATGCCCATCTGCGCCAGCCACGCGCCAAAGCCGCGCCCGGACCAGACGCCCCATTCCCAATAGGCCGCGTTCAGCCAGTCCAGCGGCGGGCGGGCAAAGGCGCAGATCTCGACCGGCGGACTGTCTTCGGTGAACCACTGCGGCAGCGCCTCGGCAAAGCGGTCGGCCTGTCCGATCCAGCCGGGGTTCGACGCCAGCGGCACGCCGCCCGGGGGTTTGCGCCGGACCCGGTCGATCTGCTCGAAAAGCCCGGTCTCGGCCCCTTCGGGATCAGGCCAGCCCAGCCGCCCGCGCACATCCCGCGCGGCCGCCGTGCGCAGCGCCCGACCCGACAGTACCGCGCCGCCACGCGGGCGCGGGACCGTATAGGCCAGCGTCCCGCTGTCTGTGGTCAGCAGGGGCGCGGCACTCAGCGCGCGTTGCAGGGCGCGGGTGCCGCATGTCGGCGCGCCCACATGCAGGATGATCGCGGGGCTATCGCTCATGCAGGACTGCTCAGCCGTTTGGCGGTCTCAAGGATCATGGACATGTCCTCTGCCGCCGACAGCGGCAGCACCGCGCCGTCATCGCCCGCGGCGCGGACCGCATCGGCCTGCGCGCCCAGATCAAAGACCATGACCGGCAGACCGGTGGCCAGCGCCTCATGGGTGGTAAAGGAAAACGTCTCTGACCAGACCGAGGGGATGAACCAGCAGGTGATGCCGTAGCGCGCCACCAGATCCGGCAGATCCTCGACCGCGTAGCGGCCATGCATCCGCGCCGGGCGATACAGCCGGTAGGCCGGGTCGATCTCTCCCAGCAGCACCAGCCCCGGATCACCCGGTTTCAAGGCGCGGCTCAGCCGCTGCGCCACGCCCGCGCCCTTGTGCGGGGCAAGCGACCCAAGGATGCCGATCACAGGCGGCCCCTCGGGGCGGGGAATGCGCGGCACCTCTGCGTGCAGGGCATGGGGCGAAACCTCCACCGGGGCCCCGGCATAGGCCTGCCGGATCAGCCGAGCCGAGGCCTCGGAGAAACAGGTCACCCGGTCGGCGGTATACAACAACCGCCCCCAGTCCGCCCGCCAACGCGACAGCGGCACGGTCGCACCATCGGGGCGGCGGGTGGCATGGCGGGGGCTGGCGGTCTGCGGATCGGGCAGGCCCTTCCACGTCTCTCCCGCCTCCAGCAGCGAGGGCGTCGGCGAGAGCGGGAAATAATCATGCACCAAGACCTCCAGCCCGTCGCGCGGCCCGCGCAGCGACAGCATGAGGTCGGGCAGGGTGATCGGGTCGGGATCGCCGACGCCGCAGGCATAGATCACCTCGCGCCCGGTGACTGGGGCCAGCAGCTGCGCGATCATTGCCGCACTGGCGGTGCCGCCAGACGTCACTCCGGCGCTGCCATCGGGACGCAGATCATGCAGGTCCAGCGTAAAGCGAAAGACGCCGCCAACGCGGATCACCAGCGCCGCGCCTACGCGCGCCAGATCAGCCATCAGGCGGCGTTGCAGGTCAACCTCGGCCCCGCCGCCCATGGAATGGGCCAGATAGACGGGCAGGGGGCCCCGACGGGTCTGTTCGACCTGCGCCAGCCCCAGCGCCAACCGCGCAGTGACCAGCGGATCGCGCCGCAGAAAGCCATGCACCTCGGCGTCAAAGCGTGGATAGCGGCGGGAGATCAGTGCGCTGTTGCGGGCGATCAGCCGCTGCTTGGCCTCGGAGCCGAAACTCTGCCCGCCCACATGGGCGACAAAGAGGTTGGGCACATAGAGATGGGTAAACCCCTTTTGCGCGGTCTTCTGGCACCAGTCGACCTCTTCGCCGTAGCCGGGGGCAAAGACGGCGTCGAATTCCGGCACCTCAGCCAGCGCCTTGGGGGACAGCGCCATGCAGAACCCAACCCCGGCGGGGGCGGCCACCCGCGCGGCACCGTTCAGCGTGGCGGCATGACGGTCCACCGCCTCGGCCAGGTCCGGCGCAATGTCGCGCGCGCGGCCCGGTTCCGGCACGGATCCCAGCTCGGCATCGTTCGACAAAGGCGTGACTGACCCGACACGCGCATCCTCCCAGATCGGGGATAGCAGCCGCGCCGCCCAGCCTGCGGGCACAAAGGCATCACTGTTGAGCAGCACCACCGGATCGGCCCAGTCGCGCGCCGCCACCATCCCAAGCGTGACAGCTCCGACAAAGCCTAGGTTCTCGGGGGCCTCAATCAGCTGCGCCTGTGGATGACGCTCGGCCCAGTCGCGCAAAAACGGCAGGACATCCGGATCGGGTGAGGCATCATCGACAATCACGATACGCCAAGGAATATCCGTGTGCCGCGCCACCCGATCCAGCGCCGGGCGCAGCAGATCAAGGCCGTTGTAGACCGGCATGACAAGCGTGACGCCCGCGCCCTCGGGCACCGTGGGATCGGACGGGCGGCGCAGCAGGTCCGCGTCCAGTTGCACCGGGGCAGGGCCGGACAGATCCAGCAGTTGCTTCACCCGCGCCCGTGCTGCCGGATCGCGGTGCCGCGCCCATCGCAGCGCAGCGGGCAACGCCCGCGCGCCCGCGGCAACGAAACCGGGGACCAGCCGCCACCGCGCAACGCGCGGGCGAGGTGCATCCTGTGGCAGGTGATAGGCGGCGTAGATATCGAACAGCCGCCGAACGCGATGAAGCACGGAGTCCCCCTTCAGATTGGTTCCTCATGAACCACAGATCGCCGGGCGCTCCAATGAAAAGCAGGGGGAAAAACGTCGCAATTGTTTCGCGCGCGAAACACCCAGAGCACACCTTCATGATTTCTGCGGACGGGGCGAAAGGCTTGGCACGGTTCTGCGCTTCTTCTGTCTGAAAATATCCCGGGGGAGTCGACCGTAGGGAGGCGGGGGGTCATGCTGGAAGCATGCCTTTGGCATGACGCCCCCCTTACACCCGCCTTTTCGCGATCCAGGCCTCGAGGTCTTTCAGGAACGCCTCATCCACCGCCTCACCGATCAAGGACACCTCACGGTTAGAGCGGCGCACAACCTGAACCGAAACCGGGTGGGATTTGGGCCTGTCGGGTCTTGCGGGTTGCAGCGTGCTGCGCAACAGCGCCAATTCCGCCTCGGCGGTCTCAGGGGCCTCTCGGCGCAGGGTTGCGGCCAGCTTTGCGGCCAGACCGGCATCCGCCTCCAGCGCCTGCGCCAGCGCCAGCCCCTGCCGTTCGCCAAGCGCGCGGGGGAACTGCAACGCCCCGTCCAGCGCACTGACGATGGTGGTGAAACTGCCGATTTTTGAGCGTTTGGCGCGGCTGGCGCTGGCAAACAGCCCGCGCAGCGCAGCCCCCGCATCGGCAAAGGCCCCGGCCTCGACCGCGCGCAGCACGATGCGTGCACGTTCATAATAGCTCAGGCCAGCACGGATCTCGTTTTCTTCGATCATCGCCACATAGGCGGCGGAACTGTCCTGCGGGCGGCGCAACAGCGCCAGCACCTCTGCGAACTGCGCCTCACCGGTCTCGGCATGCAACCGCTCCAGCGCCAGACAGCGCCGCCAGCCAGAGATCAGCCCATAGCGCGGCCCGTCTTTGTTGGGCCAGAGATCGACCAGATCCACCGGCGTCTGCTGGCCACGGGCGCGCAGGCTTTCGATCAGGGGGGCCATGTCGTCCTCGTCCACCGTCACCCGGTCGCGGGTCAGGTGGTCGCGGCGGATCTGCGCCAGCGGCACGGCGATCACCATGCGGCCCTGCGCGCGCGCCTGAGCCATGCTGTGGGCCATTTCCTCGGCGGCGGCGGTGGCGCTGGCCTCGCGGGCGACATCGGCGATGGGCGCGCGCAGCGGGGCGGCGACGGCGGATTTGGTCTCGGGCGCGGGCTCGAGGAACATCGGGTTGGCAGGGGTCAGGCGTTTGCGCTTGGCCATGTTATCTCCTCCTGAGGCTGTGCCCTAATCTGCGGCGCGGGGTTAAGAACATCTGAGGGCGGCGCGCGGTGGAGGGGCGGGCAAGGGGGCGCTGCCCCCGTCTCCCTACGGTCGTCTCCCCCGGGATATTTTCGGACAGAAGAAGCCGAATGTTTCGCGCGCGAAACATCACTCTGCCGCCTGAAGCGCGGCGCGTTCGTCCCGCCGCCAAGCGCCGATGACCAGCGATTTGACCGCCGCCCATGTGGCGTCAAAGGTTTCGCGCCCACGCACATAGGTCTCTCGGTTGAAGTCGCGGTAGTCGGCCTCGTAGATGCCCTGCACCTGTTCGCCCGCCTGCCCGATCAGCGCGGTGAACCCTTGTCGGTGCGGTGACAGGGTGGGACCAAGATAGCTTTGCATCAGGGCCGCCAGTTCGCCCTGTTGCGCGCCGTCATAGCGGGTGACGATGGCGCGGACTGCGTCCCACTCAAAGGCCAGTCCTTCGCGGCCAAGGGCGCGGGCGGCGATGTTCTCTGCCTCCTCAATGGAGCCGAAGGTGGAATGCAGCATGTCAAAGAACCGGCCCGTGCTGTCGAATTCGAGGAACGACGCCCCCAGCGGCACCAGCAGGATGTCGGCAGCCGCCAGCCCGTTGATCGTCAGGTAGCCAAGGGCGGGGGGCGTATCGAGAAAGATCAGGTCATAGTCATCCAGCACGCCGTCCGCCTCGAGGCTGTCGGTCAGCGCATCCCAGAGCCGCCAGCCGCGCGCCGCCATGCGCCAGACCGGGATCTGGAATTCCGCCCAATACAGGTTCAGTTGCGCGCCGATCAGGTCGATGTTGGGCCAGTGGGTTTTCTGGATCAGCTCCTGCGCGGTGGCATCCAGCGCCTCTGACAATGTGTCATCCAAGGGCTGTGGCGCCTCACCTCGGGCCGCGCGGGCCTGATTGTCCGCCTGCATGTGGCGGGCGTAGTGGCGCGCGAGCAGGGGAAAGACCGTCTGCCATTCATCCTCGACCTTGCCGCCAAAAATCGAGGTCATCGAGCCTTGGGAATCCAGATCGATCACCAGCACCTTGTAACCGTCGAGTGCTGCACTCATCGCTAGATGGGCAGCGGTTGAGGTCTTGCCCACGCCGCCTTTGAAATTCGCCACGGCGATCATTTTCGCCGGATGATCCTTGGGTCGGTAGGGCAGGTAGTTTTTCGACTTGGAGCCTTCGGCGGCAAAATGCGCGCGCAGGCGCAGCACCTCGTCAAAGCTGAACCACTTGGCGCCGCCGGTGGTCTCTGACCGTCCTTGCGGCAAGTCGGGGTTCTGTTTCAGCACCCGGCGGAAATGGCCCACGGCGACCGGGATCAGGTAGCGGGTGATTTCCCATGTGGAGAACAGCCGCAGGGTGCGCCCGCCGCCCTCTTCCAAGCCCCGGCTGCACAGATCGCCGCGCCCGGCGGCGCAAGCCTTGGCGATGCGTGCGAAATCCTGCGTGCGCGCGGGGGCCTCTAGCTGGGTCGCGGCGATATCGGGATCGATGCCGAAATAGGGGGGGAGATCGCTCATGGCGTTGGTCCTGTAATCCGCTTGTCGTCTGCTCGAACGGCGCGATGTGCGCTCTTTTTCTCAGAGTACTGGAAAAGGCCTGACATGGGAAGGAAATGCGGACATGGGCGGGTATTTTGCGTTCCCAAGCCTGTGCTGTGGTAAATCTGGACCATCCAGTGGTGTTAATTCAAGGTTATAGAATCCGTTAAGACAACAGATTTTCGTGCAACTCCTTGAAATTACGCCGCTTGGCGGAGTGGGGTGACTCTGATCCCACGTTTGGGCGACTCTGATCCCCCGAGGTTGCGACTCCGGTCCCCCGAAAGCGCGTGGCTTTTTTCCGGGGTCTGCTGGACGGGTCTTGTGGATAACTTTAGGGTGGGTGTCACTGAACCCCCGAAGGCGATTCCGGACAAACCGGGACGTGAAAACCGGGTGGGCATGAGGACGACATGGGCAGTACCACAGCGGGCGGGCTATTGCCCGACCGGCATCCGAATAGCGATTTCTTTGTCTGCGACATCTTCGATGCCTCGCCCAAGGACGATCTCGCCTCGATGGAACATCCGATTTTCTCACTGGCGACGCGGCCCGACACGCGGGTGCTGTCCTATGAGCACAATGGCATGTCGGTGCAGGTGACGCCCTCTGTCCGGGGGCGGGCGACGATCCACGACAAGGACATCCTGATCTATTGCATCAGCCAGTTGATGGCGGCGGTGAATGCCGGGCGCGCCGTATCGCGCCACCTGACGCTGCGCGCGCATGACCTGCTGGTGGCAACCAACCGCGATACATCCGGCGATGCCTATGCACGTCTCAAGGAGGCGTTCGAGCGGCTGGCCGGCACCCGCATCACCACCAATATCGCCACCGGGGGCGAGGAGACGACGCGCGGCTTTGGCCTGATCGAGGCATGGGAGATCGTGCGCAAGACGCGCGGCGGGCGCATGGTGTCGGTCCGGGTCACGCTGTCGGACTGGCTGTACCGGGCGGTGCTGTCGAAATCGGTGCTGACCCTGAGCCGCGATTATTTCCGCCTGCGCAAACCGCTGGAGCGGCGGATCTATGAGCTGGCGCGCAAACATTGCGGGCGGCAGAAATCATGGAAGGTGAGCGTGGCGGTGCTGCACAAGAAGGCGGGCAGTGCCGCCCCCGTGCGGGTGTTCCGGGCGGCGGTGCGCAAGATGATCGCACAGGACCACCTGCCGGATTACGCGCTGGAGGAGGTCGAGGGCGACATGCTGCAGGTCACCCGGCGCGACGAGGTGGTCGAGGCCATGGGTCCCAGCCTGCCGCCGCTGCTGCCCGAGACGTTGCAGGCGGCGCGGAGCTTGCGCCCCGGCGCGGATGTCTACGCTTTGGAGGCGGACTGGCGGGCGTGGTGGGCGGCCTCGGGCCGGGTGCAGGTGCGCAATCCCGACAAGGCGTTTTTGGGGTTCGTGGCCGGATCAGGCAAAGCCTGACAAACTCTCCAGTGGAGAGTTTGAGGCCACGACGGGCGGAGCCCCGGACGGGCCGGATCAGGCAAAGCCCCGGGGGCGACGAGAGCTTTTGCAGCCGAACCAGCGTGGCGGGCAGACCCCCGGCCTACGGGATGACATTGCCCCCCCATCGTACGCTGCCCTCAACCTCCGTTAACCTTGCCTGCCTAGCTCTATGCCCCGACGCTTCGAGGAGGGTTTCCCATGTCCGATGTCTCGGCGGTTTTGTCGCTGCCTTATCTGTTGCCCGCGCAGGCCCAGAAACATGTCACCCACAACGAGGCGCTGGGGCGGCTTGATGTGGCGGTGCAACTGGCGGTGATCGCGCGGGATCTGGCTGTGCCGCCTGCCGATCCGGGGCAGGGGGACCGCTATCTGGTGCCTGCGGGGGCCAGTGGCGATTGGGCCGGGCGGGACGGTGAGATCGCGGTTTATGACATGAATACATGGGTGTTTCAGGCGCCGGTGGCGGGCTGGTCCGCGCGGGTGCTGTCCGAGGATGCGCAGGTCCGCTTTGATGGCACCGCGTGGCAGGATGGGCTGGGCGCGCTGCATGTCGATACGCTGGGTGTGAACGGTGCGGCGGATGCCACCAACCGGCTGATGAGCGTGGCCCCCGCCACGCTGTTGACCCATGACGGCGCGGGGCACCAGTTGAAGGTGAACAAGGCCGCCGAGACCGACACCGCCAGCCTGCTGTTCCAGACCGATTGGTCGGGCCGCGCCGAGATGGGCACCACCGGCACCGATGAATTTGCCATCAAGGTCAGCGCCGATGGCGCGGCGTGGCAGACCGCGCTGGCCTTTGACGGGGCCAGTGGCACGGTGTCTGGGGCGGCGGTGCAGAACGCCCCCACTGACACCGGTGCGGGCAAGCTGGCGCGGGCGGATTACGCCTATGGCCCCGGCAACCTGCTGGGCGGGGTGGCGCAGGCGGGGGGAATCCCCACCGGCGCGGTGCTGGAGAGCGGGACCAACGCCAACGGCAGCTATCTGCGGCTGGCGGATGGCACGCAGATCTGCTGGCAGCAGATGCCCTCTAGTGCGGCGGGTCAGACGCTGTGGCTGTATCCCGCAGGGTTCGCGGCAGGCAGCGTGCCGATCATACAGGCCACGGCGCAGGTGCAGACCGCGCATTTCGCCAGCACCGGCGCGCCTTCGGCCGCAGGAGTGAATTTTTCGGTCTGGGGGCTGTCGGCGGCGCGGGTGGCCTATGCCACCGGGCTGTTGGCCATCGGGCGCTGGATCTGAGGAGCCATGCAATGACACTGACAGTTACATTCGCCCCGGTGCGCCGGGAAGAGACGCTGGTGCTGGAACGGCAGGGCGAAACCCTGATTGCCAATGGCGTGATGCATGATCTGGCCGCGCTGGCGGCAGAAGCGGGCGACACCCCCGGCGAGGGCTGGGTGGTGTCGGTCACGGCGGTCAAGGACGGCTACGCGGCACTGGTGCTGCTGCCGCACGGGGCGGATGCGCCCGAGGCGGTGCGCTTTCCGCAGCCAGTGATTGTGACAGAGGATGGGACGGTGACGCTGCCGGGATCAAAACCGGCGCGGCGTCGGCGCAGGACGCTGTAGACTGCGGGGCGGGGGAAACCCCGCCCTGCGGGTTTGTTTCGGAGGTGGCGCTTAGCTGCGCGCGTAGACGTCCTCGTAGCGGATGATGTCATCCTCGCCCAGATAGCTGCCGGTCTGCACCTCGATCAGCACCATCGGCACCTTGCCGGGGTTTTCCATCCGGTGCACCGCGCCCAGCGGAATATAGACCGACTGGTTTTCGGTCAGCAGCTTGACGTCCTCGTCCACGGTCACCTTGGCGGTGCCCTGCACGACGATCCAGTGTTCCGACCGGTGGTGGTGGCTTTGCAGAGACAGTGCCGCACCGGGGTGCACGTGGATGCGTTTCACTTGAAAGCGGTCGGCGAGGATCAGCGTTTCGAACCAGCCCCATGGGCGGTGATCGACCGGAAAGCTGGTCGCCTGCTTGGCGCCACGATCCTTGAGCACCTTGACCGCCTTCTTGACGTTCTGCGCCTCTGACAGGTCGGCCACCATGACCGCGTCGCGCATCGCCACGGCGACCACGTTTTTCAGCCCGATGCCGACCAGTTCCTGATCGCTGGATTCGGCGCGCAGCAGGGTATGTTCGCAGTCAAAGGCGATGGCATGGTCAGAGACTGCGTTGCCGTTCTCGTCGCGGTCCGATTCCAGCCAGACCGATTCCCAGCCACCCAGATCGGTCCAGTGACCGTCAAAGCGCACAGCCGACAGGTTGGGTGCTTTTTCCATGACGGCAAAGTCGATCGACTCGTCCTCGACCTTTGCCCAGAGTTCTGGGTCGATGCGGGTAAAGCCCAGATCGCTTTGCGCTGCCTGCATGGCGGCGGCGACGCCGTCGAGGATCTCGGGCGCGTAGGTCCTGAACGCCTCGACCAGCACCGAGGCGCGGGCCAGAAAGACACCCGCATTCCACAGATAACGCTTGTCGGCAAAAAGCTCTTCGGCGGTTTTGGCGTCAGGCTTTTCGACAAAGCGTTCCAGTTTCAGCACGCCGTGTTCCTCGGCGCCGGTTTCCAGCCAACCATAGCCGGTCTCGGCCCGGCTGGGGGCGATGCCGAAGGTCACGATCTGGCCCGCCTCGGCGGCGGTCTTGCCGGCCAGCACCGCCTCGCGGAACAGTTCAGGCTGCGAGATGGCGTGGTCCGAGGGCACCAGCAGGATCATCGCGCTCGGGTCCTGTGCCATGGCGAACAGGGCGGCGGCGGCGGCGGCGGGCGCGGTGTTGCGGCCTTCGGGTTCGATCAGGATGCCCGAGGGTTTGACGCCGATCTCATCCAGTTGTTCGGTCACGATGAACCGGAACGGGTCGCCGGTCACCACCAGCGGTTCGGCAAAGCCGATCCCGGCAAAGCGGCGCGCCGAAGCCTGAAACAGGCTTTCGTCGCCCACGACCTCGGCGAACTGCTTGGGGTAGGATTTGCGGGACAGCGGCCAGAGGCGGGTGCCGGAGCCGCCACACAGAAGAACCGGAAAGATCATGAATCAATATCCTTGTGCTGGAGGAAAATACTCAAACCGCATCCCCGGCAGCCTCTTCGCACAAGAGCGCCACAAGCCCGGTGGGCAGGGGGTCGGACGGAGGCGGGCCCTGATGGAACATGGTCTGGACAATTGGGGCCTCGGGGCTGGTGTCGATGCCTATCTGCACCACGCCGCCGGGTATCTCAACCCCACCCGCGCCACGGCCAAGGACCAGTTGCCGCAGTTGCTGCGGCGGCTGGCCCGGACCGTGGGGTACCTGCGTGACGTAGCACCCCAGATCCGTCTGATCCGCCTCAAGCCGGATCACCGGCCCGTTGCCCCCGGTCACGAGAATCGCCGCCAGCGCACGGCCCGGCGCGGCAAGGGTGAGACCATCCTCAAAAGGCGCAAAGGGGCAGGGGGTACCGGCAAGGTCGAATGTTTCGGGTGTCCCGGCGGGGCGCCGCAACCGCAGGGCAAGAGCGTCGAAATGCGCCGCGCGGTCAGGCGGTGAGACCGGCACCCGCGCGTCGCTCAGCGCCATCAGTGCCGCCTCGGCCATCCGGCGCGGCAGGTCGGTCTCTGGATCATACAGTGCGTTGCGTGCGTACCAGCGGGCCGGGTCGGCGGGGCCTCGTTCCAGCACCTCGATCAGGCGGTCGGTGTCCAGCACCGTCAGGCCATAGCGGGCAAACAGCGCGCGCAGCCCGGTGACATAGGGATCGTCCCGGCCTTGGGCTGTCTGCATCTTGGTGCGGGTCAGCAGGGGCACAAAGGGGCGGTTCTCACGCAGGCACAGCTGCAACAGCCATTCGACATGATAGAGCAGGCTGTCCAGGTCCTGCCCGCCGGTCAGGTGGGTGTATTCGTTGATGCCTTGTTCCCAGATCACCGCCGCCCCCGGCGTGTCGGTGCCCTGCGCCAGCATCCGGTAGAGCCCTGTGGCCGATGTGCCCGCTGCGGTCGACAGGCTCTGCGCCTCTACCAAGGCGCTGTAATCGCGGCGCATCAGCTGGCCCCAGCCGTCAGCCGCCATGGCATTGGCCCCGCCCAGTTGCAGCGCGCGCGGCAGCGGCGGCGTGTCGGTCGGCCCCTCTGCGGCTTTTGGCGGGGTGCGGGGACCAACCCGCAAGGTCGGGCGGCAGCGTGCCATCAGCGCATCGGGGATGTCCAGCGCCTTGAAAAACCCCACTCGGGCCACCGCGCCTTTGGAAAATTCCGTCTCAAAGGGCCAGGCCGCCAGCGTGCCGCGCCCGTGCAGGGCAAAGGTGATCTCGTCGCGCAGTCCGGCCCAGTCCGGCTGCGGCTCATAATGGCTCAGGTAGATGTCCAGATCGCCGACAAAGGCCCCCTGCCGGACCATCTGGGCGTGCAGGTTTTCCAGCCAGGTGTCGGGGTCGCGTTCAAAGATCGCAACGGTCGGGACAAACCCGGCCAGTTCGCGGGCCAGCACGTTCAGGATCGGGCAGAGGCTGGGGTAGATCTCTGTCTCGACATGGCCGTGTTCGACATGGCCCAACGGGGGGCCCAGCAGGGCCTCGTCGCTCAGCAGGGCCAGCGGCGCGCTCTGATTGCGGATGTCCTCGGCCAGATCGCGTGCGGCCTGTGTCAGCGCCGCTTTTGCGTCCGCCCGCCCGCGCGCGCAGCCCATTGCCGCGTCGCGCAGCGCCTCGACCAGCGGATCATCGGGCAGGTACAGTGCCAGATGGGGGGCAAGGATGTTGGCGTGATCCTCCAGCCACTGGCGGATCAGACCGGCGCCGGTCTGGTGATAGCCGACATGAAGGATAAGCCGCTTGCCGGTCAGAAGGAGCCGTTCGCCTGTCATGTGGCAGCCGCCCCGAGCCTATCGAGGATCGCCCGCATCCGCGCGCCGTAACGCGCCGCAATCGCCTCTTGCGAGAAATCGCGCCGCACCCGGTCCAGCGCGGCGGTCGTGCGGGCGGCGCGGGTGTCGGGGTCGTGATACAGCGCGCGCATCTGCGCGGCGGCGTGGTCCAGATCCGGTTCGGCCCACATCTGCCCCGGACGGACAAAGATGTAATCCTGCGGGCCGACCTCTGTCAGGGTGTAATCCACCAGCCAGCAGGTGTCCGCGTCGCAGAAATCCATATTGCCGGAATAGGCGGTGGCCAGCACCGGCAGGCCAAGGTTCATCGCCTCGATCATGCCAAAGCCCCAGCCCTCGGAGCGGTGCAGCGAGACATAGGCATCCGCGCCCTTTTTCAGTTGCAAGACCTCTGCATAGGGCAGGGTTTCGTCAATCATGGTGATGCGCGGATCGGCCTGCAGGGCGGCGTCGATCCTGTGCCACAGCGCGGCCTGCGCCGGGTCCGCCACCCGCGCGCGGTTCTGCGTCTTGAGCACCAACCGCACGGGCGGGCCACCCGGCGCGTCCTTGGGAAAGGCGCGGGAAAACGCCTCGACCACCCCAAGGGCGTTCTTGCGCATCAAGAATGAGAAACTGTCGAAGGTGACGAGAAAGGTGAAATCCTCCGGCGCGGCACCGATCCGCGCCTCCAGCCGCGCGCGGGCGGGGGCGCGGGGGATATCGGGCAGATCCTCATAGCTCATGCCGACGGCGGTGACGGGTTTGTCCGTATGGGGCTGGAACACATCGACGCCGAATTGCGGCGCGACCCAGAGTTCATCTACCAGATCGATCCCCAGCGGATGGCAGGCGCCGGGGCTGTCCAACTCCCAGAACGGATAGGCGATGTTGTAGCTGCCGGAAAACACATCCGGCAGATAGGCGGCGGCCAGCGGCAGCGCCTCGACGTTGATGTGCCACAGGTTGACGCGGGCGGGGCGCAGATCGGCCAGCGCGCGGGCGCGGGCGGCATCCTCGGGCGAGGGATTGTCGAGGGTGAAATCGACCCGGTGCACATGATAGCCCGCGCGTTCCAGCATCAGGGCCGACAGCCGTGTCGCCTGTCCCAGCCCAGAGGCCTTGCCAAAGGGGCCGATGATCTGGATCTCCACGAGGGCGTTTGCGGGGCTGTTTGCGGGTGCGCCGTCTGGCGGGGCAAAGCGGGCAAATTCCGCCCGGTGCCCTTCGGCGGTGAGGCTGGTGAAACACATGCGGTCCAGATCGAACCCCGCCGCCCGCAACGCGTGGGCATATCCGGCCCGGTCAAGCCGGGGCAGCGGCGTGCCCATCGACGCACAGAAATCCGCCAGCACGCCCCCCGACAGGGCGGCGTCTATGCTGGCGGGCGGGATGTAACGCAGGAAATCGGGCCGCGACAGCGCCAGGATCAGCACGGCACAGGTCAGGTCGCGTCGTCCCTTTTCGGTGTCGATGGGCAGGGGGATCAGTTCCGCAGTCTCTGCCCGCAGCCGCAGCAGGAATTCCGACAGTCCCCATGGCTGGACGGCGGCCCCCTCGGAGAGAGCAGACAGCGCCGCGATATGGTCGGGCGCCACCAGACAATCCTCACAATGCAGCGCCCAGGCCTGCCCGGCGGCCCATTGGTAGAGCCGGTCAAGCGCGCTGTTGGTCTCTGCGCCGGTGGTTTCGGCCCCGTCCCCCGAAAACAAGCGCGCGGCGCGGCTGAGGCCGCAGGGCCGGTCGTCTGTCATTGTCGGGGCGGCCGGCGCGTTCAACCAGGCGATCGCAGCGGCGGACAACGGGATCCGCAGCCCGCCGCGGGTGGCGCTGTAATCGCTCAGATAATGCGCAAGGAACCGGGGGATATCCTCGGGGATCCGGGCCGGATTAAACCGGGTGTCCAGCCGGTCGCGCAGGCGCAGGAATTCCGCGTAGGCAAAGAGCGGCGCAGGCAGGTCGCCGCCGTTCAGGTAGTCCTGGGTGCCAAACATCCGGCTCTGCGCCGGCGGGGTGGGGCGGGGTGCCCAGGCCGGGGGCGCGGGGGCGGCCAGACGGTGCGCCAGCCGTGTCAGATCCGCGTACAGCCGCCGGGCCAGCGGGGCCCTGTCCGGCCCCAGCGGTGCGGCGTGCGGGGCTGTGGCGGGGGGGGCGGGCCGCCAATGGCCCAGCACATGCGCGCGCGGGCACATGACCCGCACCTCGGCCAAGCCGCCGTTGGCCGCCACCATGTCACGGATCTCATCCGTCAGCAGCAGGACAAACCCGCCGTGGCCAGAGCTATACCCCAGCGCCGCCACATCGCCACGATAGGCATGGGCCGGGGCCTGCGCCAAAAGCGCGCCTTTGACATAAAGCCCCACCCTGACGGGGCGGCGGGCCGGGACCAGCTGCACCCAGCCCACCAGCGCGCCGCCGATCTCGCCATCCAGATGTCCGCGAAAGCCGCGCAACCGTGCGGCTGGACCGCGCAAGCGGCTGCGCAAGGCGTCAGGTAAGCGCATCGTCGTCGGATCTTGCCATCATCTCGGCCAGCTGTTCGACGCTGACCTTGGGCGTCCAGCCCAGCTGAACGTGCGCCTCATAGCCCTTTTGCAGCAAAAGCCGGGCCAGATAGCTGCCATCCTGTCCCGTGACGCCTGTGATGAACGCTTTTTTCATGTCTTGGCTCAAATCGGGGCTCAAAAAAACTGCTGTATCTTTGAAAGGTTCTTCATGGCGAGGGTGCCAGCCCCGCCTACACCATTGCCCCTGATGGCGCGATAGTCCTCGGCGCTCTTCTGGATGATTTTCCGGATCGACTTGTTGCTTTCGCCGCCGACCCGCATCTTGACAAACACCTCCGGCACATAGGCCAGACGAATGCCGCCCTTGGCGAGATAACGCAGCATGGCGTCATAATCCGCCGCGATGCGAAAAGAGGTGTCATACAGCCCCCATGTGTCAAAGACCGCGCGCCGCAGGTAGAGCGTGGGATGCGGCGGCATCCAGCCGGTTCTGAGCCGGGACGGCGCGTAGGCCCCTGAACGCCACTTGCGGATGATGCGGGTCACGTCATCGGCCGCCACATAGTCGAGATCGCCATAGACGCCATCGACTGCGGGGTCGGCCATGGCCTTGGCCACGGTGCTCAGCACATCCGGCGCGGCAAACAGATCGTCCGAATGCATCAGCCCGACAATATCGCCGGTGGTGCGCGCGATGCCCTTGTTGATGCCGTCATAGATGCCGCCGTCCGGTGCGCTTTGCAGCGACACTTGGGGGCCGGCGGCGCCCCGGATCACGTCAAGCGTGCCGTCCTGCGATCCGCCATCCTGAATGACGTGCTCGACGTCGGGATGATCCTGGGCGGCGACACTGCCGATCGCCTCGGCAATGGTCTTTTCACGGTTGAAAACAGCCGTGACGACGGAAATCTTGGGCAAAGGGGGCCCCTTTATAAAAAGACGTGTCTACAGGGCAGGGGTTACCCGTTCCGGGGCGCAAGGCAAAGTCTCGCTCTGCGCTGCAGCGCGAATTTTTGCCCAAATGTCCCCCAAATCCCCCCTGGGCGCGTTCCGGGTGCCTGCGATCCGCGCACGTCGGCGGGTTGTGTCGGGCCGTGGCTATGGCGGGGCGCATGATGCCGTATCGCGTTTGCCCGCCAGATGGCCTAGATGAGCCCTTGTTTGCAGTAAAAAGCGTAACACGTTCAAGCGACAAGGCCGCAGAAAGGGAAACGGCATGACCCATTCGGACCTTTCGGCAGAGATGGCCGAAACAGATGCCTGGATCTCTGCCAGTCTGCGCAAGGATCCCCCGGATGGCCTGCGGCATCCGCCGCTGGACACCGCCGCGCTGATCAGCCGGGTGGCCTATCACGGTGTCGCCGGCCTGCTTGCCGAAGATGCGGCCCTGATGGCGCGCCTGCCGGACGAGGTTGCACAGGGCATACAGGACATCGCGCGCGGGCACGCCTTTTGGGAACTGGCGCACCGGCGTCTCCTGACCCGGCTTGCGCCGGATCTTGCCGCCGCCGGGATAGCGCCGCTGATCCTGAAGGGAACGGCGCTGGCCTATTCGGTTTATGACAAACCGACCCTGCGGCCCCGGGGCGACACCGATGTGGTGGTCGCCGAGGCGGATTACGACCGCTCCCAGGAGATCCTGAAGGCGCATGGCTTTTCGTTGGCTTTTGCGCCCGGAGGGCAGATCGTTTCGTCGCAATGCTCTTATGAAAGGCACGACGGACACGGGCTGCACCATGTCATCGATCTGCACCGCCAGACGAACAATCACGCGGCGCTGGCGGGGGTGTTCCCCTATGCGGAATTGCGGGCGCGGGCCGAACCGCTGGACCGCCTTGCGCCGATGCTGCTGCGCCCCGGTCTTGTCGATGCGATGCTGTTCGCCTGTTATCATCGGTTCATGCATATCGCCAAACCGATCACCGTGACGGGCACATCCCATCTCAGTGAAAACCGCCTGATCTGGCTGCTGGACATGGTCAGGATCGCGCGGTTCCTTTCGGACAGCGACTGGGAGACTCTGGTGGCGCGCGCCCGCGACAAGGGACTTTTGCGGATCTGCCACGGCTCTCTGGTCGCCGCGCGGGACTGGGCCGGACTGGTCCTGCCCGCCCCGGTGCTGCAAGCGCTTGAAGCGGCGCCGCCGGATGAGCCGCCGGTGCGGTTTCTCAGGGCAGGGCGCGCGGGCAGGCTGATGGCCAATCTGGCCGCCACCCCCGGAACGGGCCAGAGATTGGGCTTTCTGTGGGAAACCGCCTTTCCCCCCGCCGCGTATATGCGCGAGGCTTTTGGCCATGCCGGGCGGCCTGAACCCCTGCCCAAGCTGTACCTGCGGCGGGCCCTGCGCGGCGTGGCGGCGCTGACGCGGAAGGGGAGCACTGATCTATGAAGCTGACAAGAGTCCTGCGGTTCGGGATCCCCTACCGGGTCAGCCTGACGGTTGCGCTGGCCTTTCAGCTGATCGAAACCGGCGCCGCGCTGTCGATCCCGTGGGTGGGGGGCAAGCTGGCAGGCGGTCTGATCGGCAGCGGCGACTTCGGCATCGCCCCCATCGCCCTGGCCCTGATCGGGCTTTTTGCGCTGCGCACGGCGCTGCGGATCGCTAGCGGCATCGCCATCATGGCCACCGCCGAGCGCATTCTGGCCGATCTGCGCACCCAGCTGTACACCCATTTCCAAAGCCTGCCGGTCCGGTATTTCCACAACCAGCGGCCCGGCGATCAGGTCGCCGTGCTGACCCGGGACGTGGACAATATCGCAGACTATCTGACATCCAGCCTGATCGGGCTGGTGCCCACCGTCCTGACGCTAATCGGCGCGCTGTTCCTGATGCTGCGCCTTGATCCCGCGCTGGCCTGGCCGCTGGCGATGGCGGTGCCGGTCTTTGTCCTGATGACCAAGCTGGCCTATCGCAGAATGCGCCCGCTGTCGCGGGATCTGCGTGAAAACTATGGTGCGGGGGTCTCTCTGGCCGAGGAAAATCTGGCCATCCTGCCCGCGATCAAGACCTTTTCCCAAGAGGCGCGCGAAGCAGCCCGCTACGCCCATTTGGTCCATCGCCAGCGGGATCTGGGGATCCGCGTCGGGCGGATGCTGGTGACAATCGGCCCGGCGTTGCGGTTCGTCGCGGCGGCGGCGGTGATTGTCGTGCTGTGGCTGTCGGGGGATCGGCTGCGCTCTGGGGATCTGCCGGTGGCTGAACTGGTCAGCCTGCTGCTCTATGCCGGGCTGCTGACAGAGCCGATCTCGGGGCTGGCCGGGTTCTGGGGCCGCACCGAGGGCGCGCGCGGCGCGCTGGAACGGTTCGAAAGCGTGCTGGATGAACCGGCCGAGGACATGATCTCGGGCCTGCAGCCCGACACCATCGCGGGTGAGATCCGCTTTGAGGATGTGTCGTTTGCCCATTCCGGGCGCAAGGGCACGCTGGAGAAGGTCAACCTGACCGTGCCGGCGGGCCGTGTGCTGGCGCTGACCGGCGAGAACGGCGCGGGCAAGAGCACGCTGGTCGATCTGATCCTGCGCTTCAACGAGCCGGACGCCGGGCGGGTGCTGCTGGATGGCACCGACCTCCGC
This sequence comes from Antarctobacter heliothermus, assembly GCF_002237555.1. Taxonomy (NCBI): domain Bacteria; kingdom Pseudomonadati; phylum Pseudomonadota; class Alphaproteobacteria; order Rhodobacterales; family Roseobacteraceae; genus Antarctobacter; species Antarctobacter heliothermus. The sequence continues at coordinate 38,143 of NZ_CP022542.1, forward strand.
GACCTGAACCTCGCGGCGCTGCGCGGGTTGATCGGCGTGGTGCCGCAGCAGACCCTGCTGTTCGACGGCACCCTGCGCGACAATATCGTCTTTGGACGGCCCGACGTGTCCGAGGCGGCGCTGCTGCGTGCCATCGAACTGGCCCGCGCGGAGGATTTCATCCGCGCGCTTCCCGATGGGCTCGACACCACCGTGGGGTCGCGCGGGGTGCGCCTGTCGGGGGGACAGCGGCAACGGATCGCGCTGGCCCGCGCGCTGGTAAAGGACCCGCCGATCCTGATCCTGGATGAGCCGACCGCCATGTTCGACCCCGAGGGAGAGGCGGCCTTTGTCGCCTCGGCGCGCGATGCGCTGGCGGGACGCACGGTGGTCCTGATCACCCACCGCCCGGCCAGTCTGGCGCTGGCGGACATGACGGTGCGTCTGGCAGCGGGCCGTATCGTACCAGTGGGCAGTGGCCCGACCGGGGAGGGAACGGCATGAGCGGCATATGCGGACTGTGGGATCTGCGCGGCGCGGCGCTGCCGCCGGATCCGCTGGCGCCGGTCATGGCGCGACTGCGCCGCCGCGGGCCGGACGGGGCAGAGGTCTGGCAGGACGGGGCGGTGGCGCTGGGACATGCCAGCCTTGTCACCACCCCCGAGGCGGCGCTGGAGCAGTTGCCTTTGCGGCACGGGGACACCGGCTGCGTGATCACCGCCGACGCGCGTCTGGACAACCGGGAGGTGCTGCTGACGGCGCTGGGGCTGGACCGGGCCGGGGGCGTTATCGGTGACGGCGCGCTGATCCTGCAGGCCTACCTGCGTTGGGGTGAGGACTGCGTTGATCACCTGCTGGGGGATTTTGCCTTTGCGATCCGCGACCCGCGCCGCAACGCGGTCTTTTGCGCGCGCGATCACATGGGCATGCGGCAGCTGATCTACACGTACCAGCCCGGTCGGCTTTTTGCCTTTGCCACCGACGCCCGCGCGCTGGTGACGCTGGAGACCGTGCCGAAGCGGCTGAACGAGGCGCGGGTGCTGGATTTCCTCGATTTCCAGCTCGAGCCGGTGGATGACGAGGTGACCTTTTTCGAGGAGGTCTTGCGCCTGCCGCCTGCGCATTGTCTGATGGTGGACGCAGATGACCTGAGGCTGCGGCGCACCTGGCGGCTCGAACCGGAGCAGCCGCTGCGCCTGTCCTCGGATGCTGAATATGCCGAGGCCTTCACCGAGGTCTTCACGCAGGCGGTGCGCGCCCGGCTGCGCAGCCCCGAGACACCCGGTGCGATGCTAAGCGGGGGGATGGATTCGGGCTCAGTCGCCGCGGTGGCGGCGGGTCTGCTAGCCGAAGATGGTCGGGGGCCGTTGCCGACGTTTTCGGGCACCGGCCCCGATGTCAGCCGCCTTGAGACGCGGCTTGTGGCGGCGGCCATGGGCCTGCCGGACATCGCCCCGACCGCCGTCCGGCATGACGATCTCGGCGCGCTGCTACCGGCACTGCGGGCCTGGATCGACGACCTAGACGATCCGTTCGACGGACATATGACGATGATCGCCGCCGTCTACATCACTGCTGCACGGGCGGGCGTGAAAGTCATGTTGGACGGGGTCGGTGGTGATACGGCGTTTTCTCAGGGAAACGTACTGAGGCACGCCCTGGCTGAGAGAAGGATCCGCGATATCCCGCGGATCGCCCGCGACACGTCGCTCGAGACAGGGCGACGACGGGATTTCTGGCTGACCTTCGCCCAGGCGGGGTGGGGCTTGCTGGTGCCGCCGGCGATCCGCCGGCAGCGCACCCCGCTGACTGCCCTGCGCGACCGCCGCCGTGAACATCGCCATATCGAACAGAGCCTCGCGGCGCCGGAGCTGATTGCCAAACATGACCTGGCGGGGCGCCGAGCGCGCCTTGTGGCGCATCTCAAGGCACACGACCTAGACCAGGTGGCGCACCGTGCGGCCGGGATGACCTCGCCGAACATGATCGTCGGACGGGAACGCTATGACCGGACCGCGGCTGCCCAGGGAATCGAGCCGCGCGACCCGTTCTGCGATATCCGTTTGCTGTCATTCATCCTGTCCCTGCCCGAAACGCAGCTTTTCCGGGAGGGATTCCGCAAGTATCTCCTGCGTCGCGCGATGGCCGGACGCCTGCCCGATGCCATCCGCTGGAACCGGTTCCGCGATCATCACGGGTACGATTTCAACAAGGCGCTCTTCGCTGCCTCACCGGATCTCGGTCACGCTGTGCTGTCCTGCCACGAATTTACGCAGCGCATGGTCCGAAGCGACGTCGCGCCGCTGCTGTGTGACCGTGACAACGCCTGGAATCTTGGCCTTTGGAGCAGGATCGTGTTTCTTGATGTCTGGGTGAAGATGAACCGGCATTGAACTGCACAGAGCGGTATGGTATCGCGAGCATATATTCGAGTCAGGCGCCAACCAAGGTAGAAAATAATGAGTGAAATTTCCAACGAAGCCTGTGCGTGTGAACAAAACATGCGGAAAACCTATGTTACGCCGAGCCTTGAGATTTTTGGTGAGGTCGCAGTTTTGACCGCGAGCGGTTCACAGCAAATCCAAACCGAGACCACGACCGGCAGCGGTTGTTCCGGCAACCCAAACAGAAACAGGTGCTGATCGGCAGGGTCTGAACACATCGGTCGATGTTCGGGGATGTTTGCAGCGGCGCACCGCGCACCACCTCTGAGTGTGTCGGGCCGCTGAAAGCCCTCTGCGCCCGTCACGGGTGGCGGGTGGCCATCTCTGGAGATTTGCCCGCATCTTCTCCGTGCGCGGTACCCTCTTGGTCTGATCCGCAAAACTCTTTACGGGTTTCCCGTATAGTCGACGATTTCGGCGTGCTGATTGTCAATTTCCTCAACTTGGCCGTCGCGGAAGTTTCGCCGCCATCTAATACCATCCAGGTCTTTCCCCTTGTCCCCGGCCTGTCCCCACACACGCTCGAGCATTTTGTCCTGGACGTCCTGCTGCCGCGTCTCATCGCAGAGGACGCCCCGCTGGTCGTGCACGGCGCCCTCATGTCCCGTGGCGACGACGGCATCTGCCTAGTAGGGGACTCCGGACGCGGTAAATCTACCCTCTCTGCGGCACTGCGGGCCGCTGGCTGGGACTTTCACGGCGACGACGCGCTGGTGCTGCGGCCCGATGGCGCGGGCATCACAGCCCAGGCGACCTACCCCAGCCTGCGGTTGCTGCCGGATTCGCTGCAGCAGCTGTTTCCCGAGCCGCCGGCCGGCCTTTCGCCGGTGGCGGATTACCTAGACAAGTACCGTTTCGACCCCGGTAATATGGCGGATCCGACCCTGCCGTGCCGCCTGCGCGCGGTCTTTGTGCTGGGCGGGGACGTCGGCACCGCAGCGGCGACGGCGCTCACCGCCTCTCGGCTCTGCATGACCCTGATCGGGCAAGCCTTCGCGCTGGACCCGTCGGACCCGAAGGGAGCGCATGCCCGCCTATCCGCGGCCAGCGCCGTCGCCGCAGCGGTACCCGGCTTCATGCTGGATTATCCGCGCGACTATGCCTGCCTGCCCGAGGTCATCGAGAAAATCGGCGCCATCCTGTTGGAGGCTGGGCAGAATGAAGCAGCCGGTCCCGCCGATCGAAACGAATAAGTATAAGTAACTAAATAACTAAGTAACATATTCCGTCACCAGCTGGGGCGTGATGGTCAGGTCAGGTCCCCGCCTAGCGGCCTATGCCTAGTCGTTGCGCCGCACGATCACGCCCAGCTGGATCTGGACCGACATTGCCTGTCCCGGATCGACCGGGCCACCCCGCTCGAGACCATCGCGCGAGAGGCTATAAAGAAGGCGCCGGGGCGTGAGGTATTTCGCGGACTTTGCCGCGCGTTACCACGACGTGGGCTGAGGCCGCCGCTCATACCGGGCGGGGGCACGCAGATTGTCTGCGGCCCTGCCACCTGATAGCAGTTTGCGGTCTCGTTCCCGCTACCCTTTTCCCTGACTCACTCCCATGCTGCCCGGAGGCCCTTCCAGATGGACCACAACACGTTTTACAAAACCCATCCCGATGTGGTGTCGACCCAGACCGGCGATGAACTTGTCCTGCTCAGCTTCAAGACGGACACTTATTACGGCCTGAACCCGGTCGGCGCCCACATGTGGGCGCTTCTTGGCGAGGGGGCCTCGGTAGAGACGCTCTGCGCCACGCTGGTGGCGGAATACAGCGTCCCCGAAGAGGTGCTGCGCCGCGATGTCGTGGCGGTGATGACGGATCTTGACGCCCAGTCCCTGATCGTCGCGCAAGAGGGCTGAGCGTTTGCGGGCCCTGCGCAAGGTCACGCCGCGCCGCCTGGCGGATGTGGCCCGGGCCGCCGCGCTGCTGGGCCAGGCGCGGCTGCGGACGCGCAGGGGCAGCTTGGCACGGGCCACGTGCATCGGCGACCCGCAAGCCCCCTGGCCGCCGCTGAGTGACGCTGAGCGCCGCATCATCGAGCGCACCGCCTGGGCCGTCGCGGTGGCGGCCCGCTACGTCCCGTGGCGTAGCGACTGCCTCGTTCAGGCGCTGGCAGCCCGAACATGGCTGGCGAGCCATGGGATCGAAAGTCGGCTGGTGATCGGCGTGCCCCGCCAGAAGGGCGCACAATTCGAGGCACACGCCTGGCTGCTCAGCCACGGGATCACGGTGACGGGTGGCAACGTGGCGCGTTATAACGCCTTTCCCGCAGCCTGAGCCGCGTGAGGTGTATTGTGATGCTCAGTTGCGTGTAGACAGCGTGCGTTCAGGTCGCGCGAGATGGCTTAAAATGTTGCGGCCAAGTTGAAGTGCCACCCGGTCTGCAAAGCAGGAATTTCACCAAGATTTCTGAGGGTCGCAAAGTCTGACAGGGTGGAGACCTCACACATCGCAGCCTTGGCTGGCGCTGAACTTCTTAACAGACCCGTCTTGATCCCGACGCCGCGCAACGCGCGGTGGTGAGAGGCCGTATTAACTTGACCACTGGATTTTCTCTGTGACCGTCTGCGCCGTTCGGTGCCGACGGAGCAAGTCTTGCCGCTCGCGCCCTGCCTGTCTTGGCATGGTCGTGGGTTGCTCCCTTGGATCACACAGGAGACGACAGCATGGGTCTATTCAACCACGAAGCTGCCAACCGCGCCCTCGATGCCTCGGATGCGCCCGTGCAGGACGCCATTCGAAAAATCTATCTTCAGGGGGCCGCAAGCAACGCGCCGGCGTACCAAGATCCGGATCTGACCATCATGCGTGTCTCGGACATGAAGTCGGATGCTTTGGGATATTTCGACCTGTGCTACGTTCAGGATGGCGAATACCGGGTTGAGATCGAGAGCCCGCAGGGCGACATTCTGTACAGTGCCGATAATGTCTTTGTGGGATCCCACCTGCGCACCCAAGAATTGGACGAGTACAACTCTACTGATCAGCTGCGGGATGACGTTTTCCTATCCTATCAAGAGGTGACTGGGCGCTACCCGGTACGGCCGGGGCAGAAAATCCTCATCTGTTCGACTGATATCCAGTACAAAGTGATGCCCGCTGAAGAAAGCGTGCCGCAACTGATGAGCGCGGGCGGAGTTAAATTCTGCCAGACCGGAACGCGTTATACCGACTTGGGTTGCTTCAAACATGCCGTCGCCCGGGGCGAGAGTTTTTCCGCTGGGACGATGGTGTTTGCCGGCGGTACGATTTTTTCTTTCGATGACGACGGCAACACGAACCTGCCAGGGCTGACCGGATGGCGCCGCGTGGTATCGCCGGAGAATGATGCGGATTTGGCTCAGGCGAAGGCCAAGACCGACCTTGTCTCTGTCACGCAACCGGTCAACCTCGATGTTGTCCCAGCGTTGGTGGCGGGCTCGAACACCTACGACAGCGTGAATGCAGGTCTTGCGGGCACTGCGGATGGCGATGCTTTCTTTGTGCCCACCGGACCTGGCCTGCAACTCTATCGCAACGATGCGGGGCAGGGGACTTTCGTTGGCTGGCAGGGGGAGATTATTTTTGACGATGTGACCGCCCTGAAAGCGGAGACCAAGGAATTCGCACCGGGCTTGGTGTTGCGTACGCGTCGGGAGGGCTACGCTTACACCGTTGCATCACCTTTGGTGACAGACCACCATCTGACCGTCGCGGGCAACAAGCTGTACGTCGTACCGACGAATGGAGTTTTTCCCGTCGACGCTCTTGGTGTGGTCGACAGCGGAGAGGATTGCGGCTCCGCTCTCGGAGCTCTGAGCGCTAGCGCGATTTCTGAGGATCTGCCAGTTCGTTTCGGCAGTGGTACCTATACGCTCGGAGGGGCGTTGAAGGATATCGAACTCGCCCGCGGGTCCTGCTTGCGCTGGATTGGCGAGCGTGGGGCGAAGTTGTACTTTACAAACAACATGGGGATTGGCGCAGCCGTGGCCTGCGAAACTATGCTCGCGGCTGAAGTAGCCCGCCATGACCGGTTCATCGAAGTTCTCGACAGCACCGGCATGGAGGTCGGAGATCTGCTGCATATTCATACGGATACGCGGGTCGAGACAGGCTGGAACTACGACAAGCAATGTGTGCGCCGCATTGCGCGGATAGAGGGTGCGACCTTGTTCCTAGACCAGCCGCTGGAATTTTTCTTTGCCACAGCGGTAGCCACCACGGTCACCTGTTACGAGCGTGCCTCCGCTCATATTAAGGGATTGCACATGGAGATGACCGCCGCAGTGCAACTGGACTTCCGCCGCCTGTGCGACAGTTCAATGCGAGACGGTAAGGTTAGTGGTCCCGCGCCGGGTTGGTCTCCAAACTTCTCCGATGGGGTTAAGACGGTGTCTTGCGATCGTTTCGTCTATGATGGCGTGGATCTGGAAAAGCTGCGTTACGCGCCAGTCATCACTACAGGATCGCGTCACGTACATGTCAAGAATTGCGTGGCCAAAGACGTACGCCACCTCGACGCAAGTGTATGGGCACAGGATATCCTTTTCGAAGACATCACGGGGATTTCCACTGATGGGATTATCCAGTGTCATCCCTGCATCCGGCCGGTGTTCCGCCGAGTATCCGATAGTGTGACACGCACAGGGCTCTACGGTATCGATTTGCGTGGCCTTGGCGAAGTTGTTGAGGATTGCGTGGTGCATCATGCAAACGCCGAAGTCTCAGGCAACACCAATGCACCGCTTTTGCTGCCGGAGTACGACGCGATGGCTGGTGAATTTACGCGGAGGATCACCCGCCTGCGCGCACCGCACACTAAAATTCGGGCTGGTAAAGAAGGCCGGTTCATCGTTGAACAAAGCGATGTCGGGGGGCTGGACGAAAGCCAGTACACCCTCGATCACCTGAAAATAATGGTTGATGACCTTACCCGTGCACGCGACCGTGAGGGGGCAGATTTTAGCCCAACGGAAAGCAACAATTTTGACGCAACGGTGATGCGGGGGCTGCGTGCCAATGTCCCGACGGTCCGGCAATACCGCACGCGGGTGGCTTTGTCCGAGATCAAGGCGATCAGCCAGGCGAATCCGGCCGAGGTCACGACGCTCTATCCGCATCGTCTGCGGACAGGTGACGAGGTTCTGCTATCAGACATCGAGGGCATGGTTGAGCTGAACGGAACAACCCGAGCAGTAACCGTGGTCAATGAATTCACAGTGATGTTGGACGGGGTAGACAGTACTGCATTCCAATCCTTCGGCAGTAGCGGCCAGCTGGCACTGGACATCCCCTACAACACCATCACCGGAATCGCGCAGACATCGCCGGCAGTGGTGACCTGCCCGGGGCATGGCTATCAGAATGGGGACGTTATCTGGATCGACGGTGTCGACGGGATGACCGACATCAATCGAATCTACTACGTTGTACAGTCGGCGGCACAAGATAGCTTTGCTCTTACGGGACTTGACGGAAAGGGTATCGAAGGAACGTCGTTGGAGGCATATGTGTCCGGCGGCATCGTGACCCTTCAGGAGGAGGTGGACACGATCGAGGCCGCGACCAAACCGCAATGCGGCATCGGCGACCAGTTACTGCTACGCTCGCGTATCTGGACGGGCAGTTCAAACGGGCAACGATTCTACCGATTTCCTGTCAAGTATCGGGCTTTCGGTGGTGGGAACATTGACCAGAAGACGCGGTGGGGGGTGCTTCGTGTGATCGCAACTTCAAATGTAGGACGGTCGATCGGTGAGTTCGCGTTTGACTATGATGTTTCCAGCGGGACGTTTACACTGCTCGACAACCACTCGCACATTCCGAACTCTCTCTGTGTTGTCAACGTACGCCATGCGCAACAGCACTTTATTGACCAAGTCTACCAGGAAGGGGCTTCGACGTGGACAGACCAAACAGGTGAGCGTCACTACCTGACGTTCGACATTGAGATCGATGTGAACCGCGACACGCGATACCTTTACGATGTCTTTGTGGAAATGGATGAGGTCCGTCACGGAAGTATCTGAAAGATTTATAAATAATACTGATCTACGTCAGATTTAAAGCCGTATGCAGCACTCGATGAGTGAAACATTCGGGCTTGCAATTTCATGCTGCGCCTGCAACGTCCGCTGTGTTGCAGGCGCAGCATTGGTGTGACTGTTCAGTAACAGCATCCCTGCCGTAGTCGATCTCTACGATTTTGAAGGAAAAAGATGAATTCAATGCACAACAACCAAGATCCCGATGTTGAAGCTATCATAAAAAACCATTTCAAATCATCCAAGGCGCTTCGCTTTCATTATTGGCCTAATTTTTCGTCGAGGAAGAGATCGCGTCTCGGAGTTTTTCCGTACCCACTAAAAAATCCATTCATCCCGTTAATTTTCGCAAAAACTGAAACGCAGATTTTGGCGCTGCCGAGCATATGGCGTGGAATTCGACTGGCAAGGCTTGGTCATATTGATGCATTACACATTCAGTACGAAAATGAAATACATAGACGAACAAGATTTGATCCAGATTTGCCCCCCGAAGACTTGGTAGATCGAACAATACAAGAGTTGGAGGATCTGAAGATAAAAGGGGTGGGGCTTGCATGGTCTATTCACGATGCGGAGAGCCATTACGATGAGTCCTATCCTCATCATATTGAGAAGCTCCGGAAATTTTTGGCGAATACAGTAGACATGATACATGTATTTAATCACGCTGGCAGGGCTTTCGCAGAAAACATGCTTGCCAGTGATCCCGATAAAATTGAGTTAGTGGAGCTGCCCACCTGTTTCGGAGCATATGGCCGTACTCCGAAGCCGACTCCTGCCCCAATTAAGAGGAGATTCCTTTGTTTTGGAACGATCTTGCCGATGAAAGGAATAGAGGGGTTTCTGGACTGTGTCGGGAGTGCCGACGTATCCGATAAATGTGGAGTTATTACAGTCGCGGGGCCGTTTTGGCCGGGGAAAAGCCCTGATCTGACCCAACACATTCCGGCCAACAGGGATGTAGAAATGAAACTTGGTTTTGTGGGCGATTCTGATATAGTGGACCTATTTTCCAATGCGGACTATGTTGTTGTCAATTATCGCCGCGTACTGACATCGGGTGTTGTGGCTCTGGCAATGACTATGGGAAAGCCAATTATTGGAACCAACCTTGGAGGAACAGCTGAGGCGGTTCCGATTGAAAATCACCAATTGCTATACGATCCCGAAAATCCAAGCGGGTTGCGACATGTTATAGAGAAAGCTTGTGAAATGAGTGAAGGTGAACATTTGGCCTTGCAGCATGCCTGTCAGGCTCATGCTGCAAGGCGTCATCCTAACATTCAGTCAAAAAAACTTGAAGCCGCCTTGCGAAAACATGGCGTTTTGTAATTTTATAGAATCCATCTGGTTCTTAATAAGTAAAGCGCATTTTCGTTGGACTTGTCTCATGAGCTTTATGGAGAAGGTAATTTCCATGAGGCGGGTAATGGGGAAGCCGGAACTGTGCAGAAACAAGGCCGAGAGAGCTAATGGTTGATATGAAAACACTGCGTCTCGTTTGGGGTTTCCTCGATCAGAATGAACGGAAGAACTTTTTTATTGTAGTGGCAGTTGTTTGTGTGGCGGGAATTGCTGCGGTTTCTATGGTTTTGTCGATCGTGCCTTTCCTTTCGGTGCTCGCGAATCCCGGAAAAATTCACGAAAGTAAATTTCTAAAATACGCTTACGATTATGGAGGGTTTGAAGGTGAATATAACTTCTTGATGGCGCTAGGTATTTCTTCAATTTGCGTGATAATATTGTCAAATATTATGCAGCTTCTGAAGGTATATGTGATCGGACGGTTCTCTGCGATGCGCAGTTACAGTCTTAGTTCTCGACTTCTTACAAGATATCTGCAGCAGCCTTATGTATTTTTTCTTGACCAGCATACTGGCGAGCTTGGAAAGCAGTTGCTATCAGAATGTCAGCAGGTTGTAGATCAGGCAATTAAACCTGCCATTGAGGGATTTGCTGCAATCGTTACCAGCACCATGATCGTTATTGTATTGCTATATATGGAGCCAATTATTTCCATTTCCGCTTTTCTTTCGATCGGAGCTGCGTATGGGGTCATTATTTTTTTCACGCGAAAAATTTCTCGGCGCTGGGGTAAGGTTCGTGTTGAGGCGAACGCTCAAAGATATCGGTTGGTTACCGAAGCAATGGCGGGGATTAAGGTTATTAAGGTTCTTGGACGTGAGCGATTTTATATGAATCTCTACTCAGATCCAGCGCAAAAAATGGCAAAGAGTCAATTAATTATTTCTGTCGCGTCTCAGTCGCCACAGTATGCGATTCACGCAATAATGTTTTCTGGCATAATTGTTCTATGCCTTGCCTTGCTCGTACGTGCCGGGTTAGACGGGCATGAGAGCTTGGCAGAGATAATACCAACAATTGGTTTGCTTGCTTTCTCTGGGCAACGTATCCTTCCAGAGCTTTCTACACTATTTAGAAGTATTACCCTACTAAGCTACGGTCGCTCTGCAGTGGAATCTATCCACGAAGACTATGCTCAAACGAAAGTGATATCACCGGTGCCGTGTCAATTCGTTGAGCCGCGGGGCCTCAAAAGTTTTTTTTCTTTCGATAGTGTTACGTTCGTGTACCCTAATGCTGACAAACCAAACTTGTTAGGTGTTAGTTTTTCAATTCAAAAAGGGGAGCGAATTGGAGTTGTTGGTTCCACGGGGTCAGGAAAGTCAACTCTCGCCAATATTGTTTTAGGTTTGATAGAACCAAGCCAAGGTGACGTGATAATAGATGGTGTAGTTCTTAAGCATGAAGATTTTCGTTCCTGGCGAGGATCGGTTGGCTATGTGCCGCAAGATATATTTTTAACAGATTTGACGGTTCGGGAAAATATCGCTTTTGGTTTGCCAATGGATCAGATCGACGAGAAGCTTGTCATTGAATCAGCCAAGATTGCTCGAATACACGATTTTATCCTTGATGAACTGGAGTGCGGATACGATACGGTTGTCGGGGAGCGCGGTATTCGCCTTTCTGGAGGCCAGAGGCAACGGATTGGTATTGCTCGAGCCCTCTACAGTCAGGCGGATCTTATCCTTTTCGATGAGGCGACTAGTGCATTGGACAACGCGACAGAAAAGGAAGTGATGCAGTCGATTGAGGCTCTGCCCGGAGACAAGACGCTGATCATGATCGCCCATCGTCTCAGCACCCTGCGCAATTGCGATCGGATCATGGTGCTCCGGCACGGTGAACTGATTGCTTTCGATTCTTGGGAGAACCTCGAGCGTGACTGTCCCGAGTTTCTGGCAATGAGTTCTTCGGCCAACGCTGCCTGACATCGGAGGCTCCCGTACATGACCCGACTGGCACTTGCTGCTCCCTCTTTCAACCGGTCATCAGAGACCTTTATTCGGGCGCACGCGCTCACCATCCTTCCCGCCGCCACGGTTCTGGTCTGCGAGAATGGAGCAGGTGCGGAAGCGCTTGGTATGCCGGTCCTTTCTAATGTCGACGCCTACTCCACGCCGCGCGGCTTTGCGGAGCGCTTGCGGAACGCCCTGCGGTTTCAGTGGAGCGTTCACGTGGAGCGGGCCTTGCGAGGGACTGAGGAACGGCGCATCCGGGCCTTCTTTGAACGGCAGAAAGTCACCCATTGTCTTGCGGAATTCGGTCCCATGGGCTGCAAGTTGATGCATGCCGCCAATAGGGCCGATGTTCGCCTTTTTGTCCACTTTCACGGTTACGATGCAACCCGTCTGCCCCGAGAGGCCGGTTGGCGACGGCACTACAACGCCCTGTTCCCGCAGGTCGCAGGTGTCATTGCCCCCTCCTGCTTTATCGCCGAGAGACTGGCAGAGATGGGCTGCCCTCGCGAAAAGCTCCATGTGTCGGCCTGCGGAATAGATCCGGGAAATTTCGAGGAAACTCATCGTGACGTAGGACAGGTCATCGCGATAGGACGCTTCGTCGAAAAAAAGGCCCCGCTGACCACGATCCTCGCCTTTGCGGTAGCTGCTCGAGATTTGCCCTCGGCGCATCTGAACATGATCGGTGACGGGCCGCTCCTTGCCGCTGCCCGGGCCTTGGTTGAAGAGCTGCATATTGGTGCCCAAGTGACTCTCCACGGGGCGTTGCCGCATGAGCAGGTCCGCGCGCTGCTTGGCCGTGCTGCTCTTTTTGTGCAACATTCGGTCACGGCACCCGACGGCGATACCGAAGGTCTTCCCGTGGCGATCCTCGAGGCGATGGCCTCAGGCATTCCGGTGGTCAGTACCCGGCATAGCGGTATTCCCGACGTGGTGCGCGACGGTGAGACGGGGATTTTGGTCGATGAACACGACCAAGACGCCATGGCCTGCGCCATTGAGGCGCTGTTGCGCGATCCAGACCGCGCTGCTTCGATGGGGCGGCTTGGTGCGCCCTGGGTCCGAAGGGAGTTTTCGCATGAGGCGACAGCCGTAAGGCTGCGCAGAATCATGGGGCTTTGACGATGTTTTTCCGCCCTCGCCACGAATTGGTTCCCGAAGTCTATGAGCGTCGGCCGTACTTGAAGCGGCTCTACGCTGGCGCGCGACAGGAAATTCGTCTTGCACTGCAGGGGCACCATCCCGAACCTGCGCACAAATTTATGATATTCGCTCAGGGGCGTACCGGATCAACCCTGCTGACCAGTACGCTAAACATGCATCCCGACATCCGCTGTGATGACGAAATCCTGATTGTGCCACGGGTCTTTCCATTGAAATTTGTGGAAAGGGCAGCCAGGGTCTCGCCGACATCTGCCTACGGGTTCCATGTCAAGATTACCCAACTGCATGCTTGGCAACGGCTGCACGACGTGGCGGGGTTCTTGGCGCACATGGAACGTCGTGGATGGACAATCATCTACCTCTGGCGCGACAATGCGCTGCGTCATGTGGTGTCGAATATCTTTGCCGAGACAGCCGGGACGTATCACATGGACGGCGGCGAAAAGACCCGACCGGAAAAGATCACCCTGCCGCTGCCGAGGTTGGAAAGAGAACTGAAGCTGCGCCTTAAGCTGCGCGAAGCAGAGCGCGCCGCGCTGCACGGTCGGGCGTTTCATGAGATCCAGTACGAACGCGATCTACAGCATCCCGAACGGCAAATCGAAACCTTTGCAACCTTGCAAACGGTGATCGGTGTTCCACAAGCCAACATCACGCCACGCCTGAAAAAGATGGTCGCTGCCCCGTTGGCGGATTTGATCGAAAATTTCGCCGAAGTCACCAGTTGGATCGCCGGGAAGCCGGAATACCAGCGGTACCTGGACGGGTGAGGAGAAAGCAGTGCAACCGACGACCGTCAGCATCATCATCCCGTGCTACAACAAACGTGCGTATGTCGCTGCCACGATCAAAAGCGCCTTGGCTCAGACCCATCCTTGCGAAGTCATCGTGGTCGATGACGGATCGACCGACGGCAGCCTGAACGAAATCAAACATTTCGACGGGCGCGTGGAATGGGTTACGGGGCCCAACCGGGGTGGGTGTGCTGCCCGCAATACCGGGGTGGAGATGGCGTCAGGCGAATTTCTGCAGTTTCTTGATGCTGACGATATCCTGCCCCCGGACAAGATTGCCCGCCAATTGGCGGCGCTGTCTAATGCGCCCGAAGGCAGTGTTGCCCTGTGCCCTTGGCGCATGCTGCACGATGACGGGCGCGTCGATCTCCCCGACCCGCGCCCCTATTGGAAAAGTTATGACAAGGGGATCAATTTCTTGTTGGACATGTGGATGCATGGCGGGTTCTTTCCGACGCATCCTTGGTTGGTTCCACGCGCACTAGCTGAGGCTAGCGGCCCTTGGAACACCGAACTGGCCGCCGATCAGGATGGGGAATACTTCGGACGCCTCCTGACCTTGTCCGGACCCGCGGTGTTCTGTTCCGACACCGTCGTACACTATCGAAGCCCGCCTGAAGGTGCGGTCAGTCGCGACAAGTCTCGCCGGGCCGGTGAAAGTCGCATTCAGGCTTTTGAGGTGGTTGCGGAAAGCATTCTTTCCCGCCGCAACGATCGCGCCGCGCGCCGGGCCTGCCTCAGCCGGATCCGCAAGACCGCCTATGCCCTGAGAGAATTCGACGACATGGTTGCGAAAGCTGCTGCTTGGGAAAAACGATTGTCTGTCTTCGATTTCAGTCCATCCCTGCCGCCTACGGCGAGGGGGTTGGTTGGCCTGTTGGGAATAAAACGCGGGCTGCAGGCCCGGGCATTGCTGAAAACCTGACCCAAACTCCTTCAAACTCCATACGGAAACTGCAACCGTGCTCCATTACTCCCGTCAGACCCTGACACTACAAATGCGGTGCCTGCGGTACGGTCGCCCTCAGGCAAATGTCTTCTGCGTGGGATTTCAGAAAACCGGCAGGACCCTATTGCGATACGCCTTGTCACTGATGGGCTATCGTGTGGCCGGCAACATGGATGCAAACACATACGATACACCTGAGGCTCTACGTTTGCCGCCGCCGCTGTGCGACATCTCTTCCGGTCACGGCTGGACGGAATTGTGCGGCTTCCTGTCCCCCCTGTGCCACGTCGGGAGTTTCCGAGACTCAACACAGCAGAGATACGGCCATAGCTGCAAAAGGAAACTCCAATGAACTACCGCCCCGACATTGACGGCCTGCGCACGATAGCCGTGGTCCCAGTGGTTCTGTTTCACGCCAACGTGGCCGGGTTCACCGGCGGGTTTGTCGGCGTGGACATCTTCTTCGTAATCTCGGGGTTCCTGATCACCACCATCATCCACCGCGAACTGGCCGAAGGGCGTTTCTCGATCCTGCGGTTTTACGAACGTCGTGCGCGGCGGATCCTGCCGGCGCTCTTTGCAGTGATCGTGGCCAGCCTGATCGCGGGCTGGTTCACCCTGGCGCCGGCTGATTACGATAAGATGGGCCAGTCGATCCTCTCGGCACTGCTGTTCGTGTCAAACATGTGGTTCTGGCGGAACTCGGGCGGGTATTTCGACGGTGCCACCGACTATCTGCCGATGCTGCACACCTGGAGCCTCGCGGTCGAAGAGCAGTTCTACATCTTTTTCCCGCTGCTGCTGATGCTGTTGCACAAGATAGGACGACGCCTGTTGCTGCCCGTCATCGTGCTGCTGGTAGCGGGGTCGCTGGTGGTGGCGATCTGGGCGACGCCGAGGATGCCCTCGGCCTCGTTCTACCTCTTGCCGACGCGGATCTGGGAGTTGGGGATCGGATCCTTGCTGGCGCTGGGGCTTCTGCCCGCCGCCGCGCCGAAAGCCCTGCGCGAGGGTGTGGGTGCCTTGGGGCTGGTCTTCCTTTATGACGGGTCCACCGAGTTCCCGGGGCTGGCCGCCCTACCGCCGGTTCTGGGGGCTGCGGCGCTGATCTGGGCAGGCACGGCGGGACCTGTGGCAGCCTCGCGTCTGCTGGCGCTGCGCCCGATGGTCTGGATCGGGCTGATTTCCTACTCGCTCTACTTGTGGCACTGGCCGATCATGGCCTTTCTGCGCAACCGGCTGTTCACGGTGGACCTAGAGCCGACGTGGCAAGTGGTAACCGTGCTGGCCTCTGTCGCGGCGGGCTGGATCAGCTGGCGCTTCATCGAGCGGCCCTTTCGCGTCCCGGTCCGTGCAGGCGGCATGGGGCAGGGGCGTATATTTGCGCTGTCGGGCGCAGGGATGGCGGTGCTGGGGGGGCTGGCCGCAGTGAGCGTCGTCACGCAGGGAGTGCCACAACGGTTCAGCGAAGATGAAATCAGGCTGACCCGATCCATATCTCGGTTTGAGCCAGCAGAAGTATGTTTTGGCGTGCGCGCCGCGAAACGCACATGCATCTTTGGCGATCCCAACGGCAAGGTAAGATGGGTTCTGTGGGGCGATTCACATGCCAAGTCCATTTTGCCTGCACTAGACACTCTTGCGGCGCGTGACGGCATCGGCCTGATGTTCATCTCCGCCCCGTCCTGCCCGCCAATACCCGGTGCGATGGAACTTAATCCAGATCCGCTTTCCAAACGCTGCGCAGCGCGGAGACATAGGGATCTTGCCCGAATCGAGGCGCTCGACAGTGTCGATACTATCTTTCTGGCCGCACGCTGGCCGCGATACGTGGAAGGTACGGAACTGCCTGTTGAACGGTCGGTAGAAAATGCAACAGCGATGTTCCTCTACGACGCGGAAACAGGCGAGCCCCACCAAGCGGACGTCACCCGGAATCCGGAGGTTGTCCTCGCTAGATTGACGGCCCTGCGTGACCGTCTTCTCAAACAGGACCGACGGATCCTGCTGTTAGGGACGGTGCCGGAAATACCTTGGAACGTCGCCGACAGGCTGAAGGCGTCGGTCCTGTTCGGCGCGCCTTTGCCCGCGCCCGTCGACTTTCGGGAGGTCGCAGAACGGCAGGTCAAAAGCGATGCTGTCCTTTCCGAAGTGGCACAGGTCGAGAACGTCTTTTATCTGCCCTTGGCGCGGGCAATGTGCGACACCAACTGTCCGACGCATACAAGCGAAGCCGCATTTTACCACGACAACAACCATCTGACACTGGAAGGTGCCCAACGCTTGGTTCTGCCAATACTGGAGCGGGCTTTGTCCGGCAGGCATACAGCTCTGGATAAGCCATGACAGACATCTCCGTCATAATCCCCGCCTTCCGCCCGTCCAGTTTCGATGCGCTGGCGCAATCCATGGCTGTCAACGCCAATGTCGATGCAGAATGGATCGTGGTCGACGATGCCTCCGGCCCCGATTACGATGCGGTCTTTGCCACGCTGCCCGAGGGCGTGCAGTTGATCCGGCAGCCGGAAAACCGTCGTCAGGGAGCGGCGCGCAATGCCGGGCTGGCGCGGGCGCAGGGGCAGTGGATCAAGTTCCTCGATGCCGATGATGAACTGGACAGCGGCCATTTGGCGGCGCTGTTCGCCGCGGTGGAACAGGGGCAGGACAAGGCGCTCCCCTTCGCCGCCACGAAACACGTCTTTGCCAATGGCACGACCCATGTGAACGACAGCTGGCGCGATCTACCAGTCGACAGCGCCGCTCAGTACCGCCGCCAAATGTTGCGGCCCTTCCTGCATCACTGCGGCGCGCTCTACCCGCGCGACTTGCTGGTCCGGCTGGGCGGCTATGACGAAAGCCTGATCACCGATGAGGACGGCGATCTGCTGTTGCGGATCCTGCACGAGGGCTATCACTTCACCCCCGTCGAAGGGGTACATTACCTCTATGTCCATCACGACGGTGGGCCGCGCGTCTCGGCGGATGACGACATTGCCAAGATGCAGTCCCGCGTCCGCGCCTGTGACAAGGTGGCGGAGCGGTTCGACGGACAGATACCGCCCGAGATTGCACGGGCACTGGCGCAGCGCATGGACAAGATCGCCATGACCTACTGGACCGCCTTTCCAGACGAGGCCAAGGCGCTGATCGCCCGCGCGCACCGCATATCGCCCGGTTATGCGCCGGACATGCGCGGCCCATTGCGCCTGCTGCGCGGGATCGGCGGCCCGGGCATGGTCTTTGCCGCACAGGGTCTGTACCGACGCCTCAAGGGGCGACCGAAAGGAGGGGCGCAGGGATGAAACTGCTCGCCATCAGCGAACACTACTATCCCCGCGTTGGCGGCACGGTGAACTATGTGCACGAAACGCTCTGCGCGCTGGCCGGTCTTGGCGTCGACGCAGAGCTGCTGGTGCCCGGTCCGGCGCCGGACGGCTGGCAACCTCAAGGCATGGCCGAACCGCCCTATACCGTCACATGGATCGACGCAGGCTATCCCGCCAAGGGCGATCCCAGCCGCGAACAGCGCTACGATTTCTGCCGCCAGGTCGACAGCCTGGCGCTGGAGCGGGCAAGCAAGGCCAATGGACCGGACGTGCTGCATGTGCTCTTTGGCCTCTTCGTGATGGAGGTCCTGGATACCGGGCGCCTGCGCGCGGCGGGTCTGCCCTGCTTCTCCACGGTGCACAACGTGCCGCCCATGGAATGCCGCCAGACCGCGCATAACGCGCCGCTGTTCGCCCGGATGAAGGAAGAGTTGCGGCTGAAGGCCGTGGGCCTGAAGAACCGCACCCGGCTGCGAAAGAACCGTTACGATTTGCACATCGTCCCGTCGGAACAGGTCAAAGGCTTCCTGGAACCGGTGGTCAAAGACCCGATCACGGCGATCGGTCACGGCCTGACATCTGACCTGCAAGCGCTGATGACGCCGCCCGCTACGCGCCTCCCCGAGGGACCGGTACGCTTGCTGACTGTCGGCGGCTACGCCCCCCACAAACGCCAGCACATCATCCCCGAGACCGCCACGCGCCTGCGGGACGCAGGTGTGGATTTCATCTGGGAAATCGCTGGCCCCTCTGGCCGGGTGCGAGGCTATTTTGACGATATCCGCGCCGATATCGCAGCCCGTGGGCTACAGGACAGCGTAATCGCGCACGCCTCCGTGCCGTTCCGCGATCTGGGCGCGCTTTATGACCGGGCAAACATCTACGTGCAGCCTTCGATCGAGGAAGGCTTCTGCCTGACCGCGCTGGATGCGGCCGCTGTCGGCCTGCCGGTGATCGGCTGCCGCGCCGGGGCGCTGCCCGAGATCATCGCCGCCTCTGGCGGTGCGCTGGTCCAAAGCGCGCCGAAACCGCTGGCCAGGGCGATCACCGATTTCGTACAGGGCAACCGCTGGCAGGATCCTGTCGCGCAGGCCGCGCGTGTGAAGGGCCAATTTTCCTGGACCCGGGCCGCTGCCGACCTGAAATCCCATTACGACAGGCTGACCGCATGACCGATCCTTTGCGCGTTCTCCTTCTGACCTCGAAACTGTCTCCCGCAGCGGGGGGGCTGGCGGTGTCCGTTCCCGGTCTGGCGCATAGCATCGACCCGCTGCCGGATATGGAAATGCACGTTGTCGGCACGCTGGATCCCGGCAATCCTGCCGCCGCGCAGGGCTGGGGTCCGCGCGTGCAGGGTTTTGACGTTAAAGGCCCGCTGGCCGGGCAATACGCCCCCGGAATGGCCCCGGCCATCGCCGCGTTGGTCCCTGACCTCGTGGATGTGCAGGGGATCTGGACCTATCCGTCCATGGCCAACCTGCGCCATGCGCGCAGGACGGGCACGCCCTATCTGGTTACGCCGCGGGGGATGCTTGACCCTTGGGCGCGGAAAAACTCTGCCTGGAAAAAGAAGATCGCCGGGGCGCTGTTCGAACAGGCGCACCTGAAAGGCGCGCTGGCCCTGCGCGCCACCGCCAAGATGGAGGCGCAGCATTTCCGCGACATGGGGCTGACAAATCCGATCGCGGTGGTGCCCAACGGGCTTAACCTGCCCGATCTGGCTCCGCGCACCGATGGCGCCTTGCGCAGCATCCTGTTCCTCAGCCGCATCCACCCCAAAAAGGGCGTCGATTTTCTGCTGCGATCCTGGGCTGCACTGCAGGCTGAGTTTCCCGGCTGGGAAATCGTCATCGCGGGCATTGATGAGAACGGTCACGAGGCCGAGTTGAAGGCACTGACCCAAAAGCTGTGCCTGCCCCGCGTTCGTTTTGTCGGTGAGGCACATGGCGCGGCCAAGGAGGCGCTGTACCGCGACGCCGATCTCTTTGTTCTGCCTACCTATGCCGAGAACTTCGGCCTTGTGGTGGCCGAGGCGCTGGCGCAGGAAACCCCGGTGATCACCACCCGCAACGCCCCTTGGCAGGGTCTGGAGGCTGAGGGCTGTGGCTGGTGGATCGCCCACGAACAGGACCGGCTGACGGACACCTTGCGCGCGGCCCTGTCCCGCCCGGCCGCTGATCTGGCCGCGATGGGCCGGCGCGGCCGCGCCTGGGTGCAGCGCGACTTTGCCATGACCCAGGTCGCCGACAAGATGCGCGAGGTCTATCTCTGGGCCTCGGGGCGGGGCCCGAAACCGGAGTGCGTACATGACTGACCCGGCCCAGCGGCTCGACCTGTTCGAGAACCCGGATTTTGACCGCGGCGCGTCAAAGCTGACTGAACTGGTCTGGATGATGGTGCAGGCTTGGCTGTTCGGTTCCTGGCTGCCGGGGTCCGGCTGGCGGGTGAAATTGCTGCGCGCCTTCGGAGCCAGCATCGGCCGGGGCGTGGTGATCAAGCCGCATGTGACGGTGAAATTCCCCTGGCGGCTGACGGTGGGCGATCACGTCTGGATCGGCGAGCGGGTCTGGATCGACAACCTCGCGCAGGTGACGCTGGAGGATCACGCCTGCCTATCGCAGGGCGCCTATCTGTGTACCGGCAGTCACGACTGGACCGACCCGCGCTTTACCCTGATCACCAAACCCATCACCGTGGGGCAGGGGGCCTGGGTCGGGGCGCAGGCGACCCTTGCCCCCGGCACGGTGCTGGAGGAGGGCGCAGTCCTGGCCATGGGCGCGGCAGGATCTGGCCGGTTGGCCGCCCGGACCATCCATCGCGCGGATGGCTCGACCCGGCCCCGCCTGAAGCAAGATGCCGACGCCACCCCGAAACCCGGTGGATAGGATCGGCGCTCCCGTCTACCATCCACCTGCTCTTTCACCCTGCCCATTTTGCGGCATCTAGCCCGGATCGGATCATCCCATGGTGTTTGGATACACGCCGCTGGACCCCCTTGTCGTGCTGATCGGAACAGCCATGGCCGCATGGTTCCTGAGCAAGAACCCGGTGCGCCTTATGGCCTACTTGCCGACGGCGCTGAGCCTGTATTTCTTCATTCCGACGGTCACCCTGCTGACGCTCTGGCAGACGGTCCCGATGCTGCTGACAGGACGCGCCTTGTTGTTGGGCAAGATGAAGGCCCCGAGCGTCGTAAAACCCATAGTTGCGGTGATCGGCATGGCCTTTGCCATTTCTGCAACCTTTGCCGTCCTCGCCGGAGATGACAGCACGCGCGCAGTGATCCGGGTGGTCTACTACTTGGGGATCTTTGCGCTGTTCTCCTTTTGCTATGAAATGGGGCGCAAGCCTGAAGGCCTTCAATTGTTGCTGAAGGGTCTGGTCGTCATGGGCATCATCTTTGCACTCTACGGGGTGTACCAAATATTGGCGACGCCATTGGGGCTGCCGGTCCGCGGCATTGTGCGAGGGACGCGTGGCGCGGATATCGCCTATGAATATGGGTTCGTCCGGGTGAACAGCCTCGCCAACGAGCCCAAGCGTCTGGGCTATGTCCTGTTTTGCGCAGCTCTCGCCTGCTTTGCCTTGGCCAAACTGGAATCCGAACGTGCAAGACGCCTGCGCACTGCCGGCTGGTTCATCCTGCTCATCTCTGTCTTCACCTTTGCAGGATCCTATTTCGCGACCATCGCGCTTTTTGGTTTGGCGGCTCTGCTGCTCTATCCATCAAAGGCCACGCGCTATGTTTTCGGATTGCTCGTGCTCTTCGGTTTCATCATCACGGTCTTTCCCGATACCGGCATCCTCGAAGCGGTCCAGTACGGCTATGAGCGTCGCGCGGCAGAGGTGGAAATCGGGCTGGACGGTGCATTTGTGTACCGGCAGGAATTCTATGCTTGGGATTACTTGGCAAACCACATCGGAACGAATGTCACCGGAGTGGGGCTGGGCCAGTATTTCATCACTCTGAACCGTGAATACGGGGTTGGTGTGGGCTACAATGAAGTGGGGGGCCTACAACCCCTGAACTCCAACTTCTTGGAGCTCCTCTTCGACTTTGGCGGGGGCGTGGCCGTTCTGTTTTACCTGATGATGATCGTTCTGATTTGGAAGCTGCGACAGGCAGGAGAGCGGTTTCTTTGCTTGGCGCTGCTTTTCGTCACGATACAAAGCCTGACCATTCTGACACTACACTGGATGGTTCTCTTTGCCGGTGTGGGGACGGCGCGCCTTTTCATGAAACGCGCTGCCGCCCCCCCAATCACTTAACGTCGTAATAGGCCTTCCCGTAGCCTGCATAGGCGCCGTATCGGTCGCCGTAGCCATAACGCTTCATGCCCGCCGCATCGATCTGGCTCAGGACAAGGCCGGTGACCGGCACGTTGACCGAGGCCAGCTGGCGGATCGATTCCCTGATTTGTTCGGCGCCAGTGCGGTTCCAGGCCACGGTAAAGAGCAGGGCGTCGGCGTGCTGACCCAGCACCCGGGCGTCGGGCACGACCAGGACGGGCGGTGTGTCGATGATGATATAATCGTAACTCTCGCGCAGCGACTGCACGAAGTCCCCAAAGGTTGCGGAGGAAAACACATCCGCCGCATTGGCGGTCGATTTTTCCCCGAACAGGACGTCGATGCCCATCCGTTCATCATGCACCACGACCTCTGGCAGCGTCTTGCGCCCCTCCAGGACGGTCAGAAGGCCGCCGATGTTCCGGCTCAGCTCGAAATACTCGAACAAGGTCTGGCGCCGGATATCTCCCTCGACCAGCAGAACGCGCTTGCCCAGCCCGGCAAAGTTCTGCGCCAATGACAGGGCGTTGGTGGTCTTGCCTTCGCCCGGCACCGCGGAGGTGGACAGGATGATCTGTGGCGGATTGTCGAGCGAGGACATCAGGATCGAGGTCCGCAGGTTGCGATAGGCCTCGACCGCCGCCGAGGTCGGATTCTCGATCAGGAAGGGGATCAGCTGCTTGCGGCTGCGAATTTTCAGGCGCGGAATCTGACCGATCACCGGCAAGCCCGATTTGCGCTCGAGGTCGGTGGAGGTGCGGAACCCGGCATGCAGATACTGACGGCCAAGGATGATCACCAGCCCCACCATAAAGCCCAGGATGCCCGACATCGCCAGAATGCGGGATTTCTGGGGAGACACATAAGAGCCGCCGCTGGCCTCGGACAGGACACGGCTGTCCGCCTGCTGAAGCCCCTGCTGTAGGGAGGTTTCCTTGAGGCGTGTCAGAAAGGTCTCGTAGAGGGTGCGGACGGATTCGACTTCGCGCTCGGCGCGCTGGACCTGCACAAGCTTGTCAAACTCCGTGCTGGCGTCGCGTTCCGTCGCAAGAAGCGAGGTTTCGAGAGACTGGATCTGCGCACGACTGCGCGTCACATCGTTTTCGACCGCTGCCAGACGCGTATCGGCCCTGGTCAGAAAGGTCTCGCGTGCCTCGCCCGACAAAGCCCCGCCAGACTGGTTCAACAGGCGGATGAGCAACGGGTCTTCAAAACTGTCGGCAATCTGACGCAGGTCGCCGCCTGCACGGATCTCACGCAGACGTGCCAGTTGGGCTTCGGTTGCCTCCAGATCGACCCGACTTCTGTCGACACGATCCCGCAGGTCCCGGACACGCTGGTTGAGCAGTTCGATGCCCTCCGGGCTGATCAGGTCCATGTCGGCCCGCATCTGCTTGATCTGGTCCTGACGTTCGACCACCTCGGCCTCCAGCTCGACCACACGTGCCGACAGCCATGAGGTGGCGTTCTCGGTGGCCTGAAACTTCACGTCGATCTGATCTGCGATATAGGCCCGCGCCAGGGCGTTCACGATCTGCGCCGATTTTCTTGGATCTTCGGTGACCACGCGCAGGTTGAAGATATAGGTGCCGTTCTGGATCGAGGCGGTTGCAGAGCGCCGCAGCGTGCCAATCGCCCGGTTGACCGATTCCTGGTTGTCGGGGTCTATTTCTCCGCGCGGCTCTATCCCCCGCACCACCTGCCGCAGGCGCGCCTTGATCCCCGCCATCGAATAGCGGGGCACCTCGCGCAGGGCGGTGTTGAATTCGGGATCCCGGTTCAGCTCCAACTCGCGGACGACCGCCTCCAAGATGCCACGCGACGTGATCACCACCAGTTCGGTGTTCATCGCGGTATAGTCCGTCGACACGCCAGAGATCACGCTTGACAGGTCCACCACCTGCTGGTTGCGGACCTGCAGCGCCAGAGAGGTGGTTGCCGCATATTTCGGAACGGCCACGAAATAGGCCTGATACCCGCCGATGATCAGCCCCACCAGCACACAGAACCCCAGCAGAAACTTTCCGCGCCATACACTTTTCGCAAGACCGATAAGGTCGATGGTGTCGTCTTCCTGCGCCCCGTCAGGAAAAGTCCCGGTATTGCTCATCGAAATTGCCTGCGCCTTCATGTTCATTTTAGTCTGACCCCATCACGGACCATGTCATAATCTTGCCTGCCCAATCATCTTGCCCAAATCCGGCGACAGGTAATCAATCGCGTCTGTACCAGAAAAATGGCTCTCCCTCAGTCCCTTTCGCATAGAACCGGACAGCATTCATCAGCATGTTGATCGCATCATAGAGCCTTGGCGGATCAGTGATAAGTCCACGATTGCTCATGATCAGGTTACTCAAAAAGAATGCTGAATCGCCGGGCGGTTCGTCATGGCGAGAGTTCCCACAGCGCCTGCTGCTTTTGGCCCGCGCAGTCGGCTGCGCAAGGCGTCAGGCAAGCGCATCGTAGTCGGATTTTGCCATCATTTCGGCCAGCTGTTCGACGCTGACTTTGGGCACCCAGCCCAGCTTTTCGCGCGCCTTGGTGGCGTCGCCGATCAGCAATTCGACCTCGGCGGGGCGGTAGAACTTGGGGTTCACCCGCATCACCAGCTTGCCGGACTTGCGACAGGTGGCGGTCTCGCCCTCACCGGTGCCGGACCATTCCAGATCCATGCCAAGCGCGGTCGCCGCATAGGTAAAGAAATCGCGGATCGTCGTCGTCACGCCGGTGGCCAACACATAATCGTCGGCCACGTCCTGCTGCGTCATCCGCCACATGCCCTCGACGTAATCACCGGCAAAACCCCAGTCGCGCTGCGCGTCCATATTGCCCAGTTCCACCGGATCACTGCCGCCATGGGCGATCCGCGCCAGGCCCAGCGTGATCTTGCGGGTGACGAATTCCTTGCCGCGCAGCGGGCTTTCGTGGTTGAACAGGATCCCCGAGGAGGCATGCATGCCAAAACTCTCGCGGTAGTTCATGGTGATGTAATGGCCGTAGACCTTGGCCACGCCGTAGGGCGAGCGCGGATGCAGCCGGGTGGTCTCGCGCTGCGGCACCTCTTGGACCAAGCCGAACATCTCCGAGGTCGAGGCCTGATAGAAATGGCACTCCGGCGTCAGCGTGCGCAGGCTGTCCAGAATGCGGACCACCGAAACGCCGTCCACTTCTGCCGTATAAACAGGCAATTCCCATGAGGCACCGACAAAACTTTGGGCGGCAAGGTTGTAGAACTCATCCGGTTCCACGTCCCTGATGGTGCGAAAGATCTTGTTGGGCTCGCCCAGATCGAACTCATGCAGGTGCACATCCGCGGTGACGCCGAGCGCGTCCAGACGGGTGGTTTCAACCTGGGAAATGCGCCGCACGCCGCCGTGCACCTCATAGCCCTTTTCCAGCAAAAGCTGGGCCAGATAGCTGCCATCCTGTCCCGTGACGCCTGTGATGAATGCTTTTTTCATGTTTTGGGATCCTTGCGGCGCAGATTGCAGGCTGCGTACTTGGCAGGGCCATGAAATGCAATGGTCTTGGGCGACAGACCCTGACGGGATCCTGACTGCCCTTGGCATGGTCCCGCCGGGGGCTGCGGGCGGTCCGCCTGCCCGATGAGATGCAGGGCAAGACGCGGGGCAGGGCAGATCGGCACCGGGCTGCCGGGACGCGCCAAAGGTATATTTTTGCACCTTGTAACGGTGTCGGACACCATGCAATACGTCGCCCCGATGACCCTTGAGAGGGGCCTGTTGAGAGGGGCTGTTGCCCTACCGCGGCCATCGCCGTCGCGGACACATCAGACAACCATGGACGGATCTGCCAACCACATGGACCAACCAGCCCTCACCGAAATTCAGTTCGATCCCGAAAACCTGCACTACGATCTGCGTGCCGAACAGCCATTTTGCTGTTTCAGCGGGCCGGGAAACAGTGCGATCCCGATCACGCTTTCGGTGGGCAAGGGTGCGCCGCTGGCCCTGTATGGCGATGAGCCGGAGCCGGTCAGGATCGGCGCACTGCTCCATGTCAACGAAGGCACCCCCGAAGAGCCGGTGCGTGGCGCGCTGATCGGCGAGTACCGCGCCGACAGCGATGCCTTCAGTGCGCAGAAGGGTCTGCACTATACCCGCAACATGGAAATCTACATCAGCCCCGAGGCCCCCGCCGAGCTGATCCTCGACATCGACTTGGTCAAGGAAACGCGGTTCTGGGGCGCCGAGATGGGCCACCGGCCGCTGACCATGATCGTGACCCAGCGCCGGGTGGCGATCCGGCCCGCGCAGCCCGACCCGCTGGACATGACAGAGGCGCTGATGCGCCTGCATGACTCCCGCGCCCGCGAGGCGCGCTACGAGGCGGTGATCTTTGCCCTGCTCAACCAACTGTCCAAACGCGACGGCTAAGCCGGGAGACGGCCCATGAAGATTTGCTACATCGGCCACGAATACCATCGCAAGACGGCCTCGACCAATTTCATGGCCGACCTGCTGGAGGCCGGGGCCACAGAGTTTCATCGCCGCGACACGCTGCCCGATCCGGCGACGCTGGCGGCCTTTGATCTCGATGCGCTGGCGGATGAAAACTATGACCTGATCTGCGTCTTCCAGATCGAGATGCTGGCCAAGGCGATCGCCGAACGGCGACTGACCAAACGGCTGGTCTTTGTGCCGATGTTCGACGGCGCGCGGATGCTGAGTGACGATTATTGGCAGACCATGGCGGCGCGCGACGACGTGCGGGTGATCAATTTCTCGTCCACGCTGCATCACCAGGTCGCCAGCCTTGGGGTCAATTCCTTCTTCTTTCGCTTCTATCCCCAGCCGGTGACGCATCCGACCTGGGACCGGCTGAAAAAACCACGCCCCCCCAAGGCGTTTTTCTGGCAGCGCACCGACCGGCCCAGCTGGGCCACGGTCAAGACGTTGGTCGAAGGCATGCCGGACCTGCCGTTCCACCTGCATCTGGCCGGCGATCCGTCGTTGCGCGCCGCCGTCGACGTCGAGACCGAACAGGCAGAGCGCCCGCTCACCGTGTCGACCTGGTTTGACAAGGCGTCGGACTATCGCCAGATCGTCGAGGGCTGCGATATCTACGTCGCCCCGCGGGAGTTCGAGGGCATCGGCATGTCCTTTCTCGAGGCGATGGCGGCGGGTAAATGTGTGATCGCCCCCGACAATCCCACGATGAACGAATACATCACCCACGGGATCAACGGGCTGCTCTATGATGTCGACACGCCCAAACCGCTGGACCTGACCCAGTATCTCAATATCGGCAAGCGCGCCTGGCGCAGCGTCCAGCACGGCCACCGCGAATGGCAGTGGGACATGAAGACCCGCCTGTCGGATCTGATGTTCAAGGACGATCTGGGCGATCCCGAACCCTACCGCGAACTGGGCGCCTATGTGCGCGCCGGTCTGGGACAAAGTCTGGGCCGGGGCTTTCCTGCGAAACGTGTCACCCGTGAGCCGCTGCCCAAGGTCACCGTGGCGGTGGTCTGCTACAACTCGGAAACCGAGATCGAAGAGACGCTGACCTCCATTTTTGCCCAGACCTATCGCAACATGGAAATTGTTGTGGTCGATGGCGCATCCAAGGATGGCACGGTCGAGATTCTGGAGCGCCACAAAACCCGCTTTGACGTCTATGTGTCAGAGCCCGACAAGGGCGTCTACGACGCGATGAACAAGGCTGCAAAGCTGGGCTCGGGCGATTACATCATCTTCATCAATGCCGGGGACTATTTCCACCTGCCCACCTCGCTGGAGGTGGCGATGCACAATGTCTTTGGCGGCCCCGGCGCCTGGCTGGGGCGGCGCAAACTGCCGGATTTTGTGATTGGCGATCACATCTACCGTCACGAAAGCGGCGTCTCGGCGCTGCACAAGGCGGCGGATTTCACCGATACCTGGGCGCAGTTGCAAAGTGGTGAGTTCAAACCCGGCTGGTGGGGCGGCATCCCGTGCCATCAGGCCACACTGACCCGGCGCGACCTGCTGGCCACTGTGGGTTATGACCTCAGCTTTGACATCACCGCCGACCATAATTTCATGTTCACCATGAAGGCGCGTGGCGCCAGCTTTGTGCATTGCCACACGGTGATTGCCACCTATGTCGGCGGCGGCATGTCGGCCAAGCGCACCCTGCAATGCATGCGCGAAAGCTTTCGCGTGGCCCGCACCAACACCGGGGCCTTCAAGGCGGTGGAAAAACTGTACCTGCAACTGTTCGGCGAACGCGCGATCCTGTCGGATCCCGAAAAACGCGAGAGCGAGGCCGAATTGCTGCGCCGCTCCGGTCTGTTCTACGAGGACTGGTATCGCGTCAATTTCATGGGGGCCGACAGCCCGTTTCAGGATCCGGTCCTGCACTACCTCGAAGTGGGCCATGCCCGGGGCGCCCGGCCCAACCCGTTCTTTGACGGGCAACACTATCTGTTGCGCAACACCGACGTGGCGGATGCGGGCATGAACCCCTTTGTGCATTACATCATCACCGGTCGCGATCAGACCCGCCCGACCTATGACTGGGACGGGAAAGACGCGGGTGAGGCGCTGAGCCGCTTCAAACGGCTGTATCCCTGGCACAGCGTCGATCTGGACGGGCTGGAACGTATTCTGGCCGCCACACCCAAAGAAAGGCTCTTGTCCGTCTTGCGGGACGTCTAGAGGGAGCATTGACACCTATGGCACGAAACAGGACGCTTTGGCCCGGTCGCATGGGGGTGCGCCGCCGGACCGAACACACCGCGCCGATGACCGGGGACTCATCCGGGGACGGCAATGACAAGGACACAGCAATGACCGCCAGCATCGCCTACAAGGGCAAGACCATCTACGAACTGCCCGCCTCGCGCAGCCCCGATATCCCTTCGGCCTTTTTCATGTCGGTGCACAAATCCGGCTCGACGCTGATGAACAACATGATCCGCGCCGCCTGCCAGATGCTGGACTATGAATTTGTCGACATCCAGTCGCATTTCTTCAACACCGGCGTGTCCGACAGCGACATCCCGGCGGAAACCAGCGAGATCTTCAAACCCAAGGGCTATGTCTATTCGGGGTTCCGCTATTTCCCCAACCAGTACGACATCCCCTGCCTGAACGACTGCCCGCTGATCGTGCTGGTGCGTGACCCGCGCGACGCGGTCGTGTCGCAGTATTTCTCGCTGTCGCAAAGCCACCCGATGCCGGGCAAGGATGCCGACGACAAGCTGTTCAAGCACATGGAAGAACAGCGCAAGGCGACGCTGGGATCGGACATCAACGAATTCGCCCTGCGCGAGGTCGGTAGCTTTGTCAAAAAGCTGGAAACCTATTCCGAGATCCTCAAGACCCACCCCAAGGCCCGCCTCTTTCAGTACGAAGAGATCATCTACATGAAAAAGAAATGGCTCATGTCGATGCTGAACTTCCTCGAATGGAAGATGAAGCCGGGCCAGCCGATGAACCTTGCCAACCGGTTCAACGTGGTGCCCAAGGCCGAGGACGCCTCCAAGCACATCCGCCAGGTGCACCCGCAGAACTACATGACCAAGCTCAGCCCGGAAACGATTGCCGAGATCAACAAGACCTACGCCTCCACACTGCTGCGCTACAACTACATCTGAGCCGTGGTCCCGAAAGGAAGTTCCCGATAATGCCCATCGCCGTCATTGCCTGCCAAGACGCCACTCTGATCGCGCAGCACTTCGTAGAGGCCCTTCAGAAGCGGTTCGACGCGATCTACTGTATCGACGAGGGCTTTCGGGCGGCGCTGGCAGAGACCGGGACAGAGCTGCGCCCGGCAGGCGAGTTGACCCAATCGGACCAGCTCTGTGCGTTTTTCGCGCCGGGCCATGAATGGGTCGACGACACCATCGGACTGATGATGGAGGACGCGGCACAGCGGGGCAGTTCTGCCTATCTCAACAAGTTCCAGTGGGGATACTGCCCGCTGCTGACCCGCGACATCGACCTTGGCCAGAGATACCTGCGCCATCGCAAGCCAATCGCGATGTTTGCGGCGCTTGCTGCCCGGCGTCCGGACTACTACGTCTCAAACGCGGCCCTTGACCGGGCGCATTCTTTCTATCTCGCCACCACAGAGGAAGAGGGGCGCGCCGCAGTCGGGCACATGGTCACGACCGGAACCGGACAGGACACCCTCGACCCGCGCAGCTTTCCCAGCACCTTTGCCGTGCTCAACCACAGCTTTATGGTCGAACAGGTCGAACGGCTGGCATTCTTTACCGACCTCGGGGGCAAGCGGGTGCTGGAAATCGGCGCCTCGCCCCTCAACCCGGTTCTGGCGCGGTTGCTGATCGACAAATACGGCTGTGACTACGTCGGTGTGAATATTGAACCTTTCGAATATTCCAGTGCCCCCGGCATGAAGATGATCAGCGAGGACATCCACAAGGTGGACTTCCCGCGCAATCACTTCGACGTGGTGTTCAGCATCGCGGTCTGGGAACATATCCCCAATCCGCTACCGGTTTTCGATGCGGTGGCGCGGTGGCTGCGGCCCAGCGGGATACATTACGGGATCTTCCAGAACTGGATGTCGCAGGTGGGTCACCATGTGTTTTCCCCGCGTGCGCCCGGGCATCTGGTGCCGGCCTGGGGCCATCTGATTTACTCACCCGAAGATCTGGGGACACAAATCACCACAGCGGGCGGCAGTCCCGAAACCGCCGCCTCGATCACCGATTTCATCCACAACTCACCAGAGATCAACCGCGTGCCGACGGGCGATTTCGTGGCCAAGATCCAATCCGGACCGCTCGAAGTTCTGTATCTCGATGGCCGGGCGCGTGGGCGGCTCAATCCGCGTGCCGTCGAGATTGCAGCCGAAAATCCTGAGCTGAATGCCGAGGAACTGTCCTGCCTCGGGCTTGAATTCGCTCTGCGGAAATCGGACTTCGATATCCGCTCCTGGCCCCTTACCCTGACATCCGGAGACCCCAATGCTCAATGACCTTTCCCGCGTTGAAGACCTGATCGCCTGCCAGAAAAAGAACGCCAGCTTTTGCGAAAAGCTGCTGGGCCATTACTATGATCAGGTGCTGCAACCGGGCGACAGTTTCATCGACGTGGGCGCGCGGGTCGGGCATCATCTGTTTCCGATGGCGCGCAAGGTCGGCCCCTCGGGTCAAGGCATCGGCATCGAGGCCAGCCCCGCCGTCGCCGCCGCCCTGACCGAACGGGTGACCAAGGAGATGCCGCAGGTCACCATCGTGCACGGGGCCGCCGCCGACCGCGAAGGCCATGCCACCTTTTACATCCGCGAAAGCTTTTCCGGCTGGTCGTCGCTTTATGCCGAACATGTCCACCCAAGCGAGGAAGGTGAGCAAAAGGCCGTCGACGTCAGCTTTGTGCAGATCGACGACATCGTCGAACAGGCGGGCTGGACCAAATGCGCCTTTATCAAGCTGGACATCGAACACGCCGAGTTCCCGGCGCTGCGCGGCGCGAAAAAGATGCTGAAATCCATGCGCCCGATGATCTGCTTCGAGAACGCCCCGCGCAAGGCGGCAGAGCTGAACGGCTACACCATGGCCGAGTTCGCCAGCTTTTTCGAGGATCTCGACTATGACCTCTATGACATCTTCCTCAACAAGGTGACGCGTCAGCGGCTGGCCAATGACACCTACCTGCCCAGCTATTACCTTGCCTGCCCCGCCGAACAGGGCGCATTGAGCGCCGAGTTTGTCGCCAGCGCCGAGGCGGTGGCACAATCCTTCATGGACAAGACTGCCTGAGCGCGGACATGGTGCCGCTGCTCTCGGAGGGGATGCGCAACCGGCTGCTGGGCCTGCACCTGACCCATGCCGGGTTGGCCGAATGCATGATCGCGGCCTGCTATCAAAGCGTGCTGAAACCGGGCGGGGGGTTTGTCGACGTGGGCGCGCGGATCGGCGCCCATACGGTGCCGATGACGCGGATCGTCGGGGCCACAGGCACCGGACTGGCGATCGAGGCCAACCCCGACACGCTGCCCCGGCTAAAGGCCGCGCTGGCAGCCCCCGGTGTGCCGCAGGGGGTGACGCAGGTGCTGCATGCCGCCGCGCATGACCATGTCGGTGAGGTGCGCTTTCACACCCGCCCGCAGGGGCAGGACGGCATGAGCTCGATCTACGCCGAGGCGCTGCGCACCGAGGATCCCGGCCCCAAGACAACCTATCCGGTGCCCTGCACCACGCTGGATGCGGCCCTGATGGCGCATCCGCTGCCAAAAGTGGATTTCCTCAAGATCGACGTCGAGGATGCAGAATACCTTGTGCTGCGCGGCGCGGGCGACCTGATGGCGCGCCACCAACCGCTGATCGCGCTGGAAAACCTGCCGCGTGAGGCGGCCGCGCGGGGTGGGTATTCTGCCGCGGACTGGTTCGGGTTGTTCGAGACCGCAGGCTATCATCTGGTCGACATGTTCTGGCAGCCCTTCACGCCTGCGGATTTCACGGCAAAGGGCGATCTGCCCTACAGCTATTTTGCCCTGCCACAGGGGCGGGATCTGGGCGATCTGATCCCCGATCACGTCTACCTTGGACGACTGATGCAGCACGCCCGACGGCTGGACCCGGGATTTTGCCCCTGACATGGCCGGGGGCTGACCCCTAAAGAATTGCTGCCAGACGATTGTGCGCCGCGACCTGATATGGGTCTTGGGGGTCAAAGACCTCCAGCGCCGCGCGCGCCCGGTCCCGGGCTCCGGATTGAATCAGGCATTCGATCCACGCCAGCCGCCGCTGCACATCCAGTTCCTTGAGCGCATCAGCCTTGTCATAGGCGGCAACCGCCTCTGCGGGAAACGCATCGCAAAACGCGTCCCCCAGCGCACAAAGCGCGTCATATTCGTCGCCGGGAAGCGAGCGCAGCCAATCCAGCACCGCGCGCCGGGCTTTGCCAACCTCATCCAACCGCACATAGGCCAGGATCAGCATCCTGCGCTGCAGCGCCAGTTTTGCGCCATGCACGATATAGGGTTCCAGCAACCCCGGTACCGGCGCGTAGTTCTGAGACAGAACATGGATCTGTGCCATCCGCAGGGCGCGCAAATTCGGATGCCAGTCCGCCGGAATGTGATCCAGATGGCAGCGTGCCTCCTGTGGCATTTGTCGGCGAATGTAGAATTTAACCGCCTCTTCGGCGAAATCTGGGCTTTCGGCGCTGAGGGCAGAGAAGCGTTCAAAAAAAGCCAGACCGGGGGTCTTGTCCCCCACAGCATGCTTCTTGGCCTCTTCCAGCAGCGCCAGCGCGCCGCCGGTCCGTGCAGCCTCGTCAAGCGCGGCCATGCTGTCGTCGGGCGGGCAATAGGCCCGAACCATCCGATCCACATTGATGCGCACGATGTCATCGGTGACATGTACGTTGTCATCCAGCCAGGCCACCTTGCGGTCGCTGAGCGTGACGGATTCGTAGCTGGGGAAATAATGCACATGCGCGTAGTCCGTGCAGATGTGTTCGGCCACGGTGCGCAGGCAGGATTTGGAATAGCTGTTGGCCACCATCACATCCATATCCTGCCGAAAGGTGTTGATCAGCGGGACGGGCGACACGGTCAGGATGATTTGTTGATCGCGGCGACATCGGCTTTGCAACAGATCGATGGACCGGCGCATGAACCCAAGGGTCTCTGCGAAATCCAGCACACGCAGGCTGAAGCGGTCCGGATCCGCCTTGAGGACGCGCAGCATCGGGGTGGAATTCAGGTAGATCCCCTGCAGGTGATCATACCACAATTCCGTCAGACCCAGCGTCACGATCACCACCCGGCAGTCGACCACGGTGCCGGTGGCTTCGATGATAGCGTTGCGGCGCAGGGCCAACTCCTCAAAAGGCCGGGGCCGTTCGGTGGCCACCACATGCAGATCGGCGCATTTTCCGGGGCTTACCTCGATGAAATTGGCGCGTTGATCAAACCGCGCCTCAGGGTCCAGCGCCCATGAAAAATCATTGTAGATGGACGGCACGCCATAGTTGTTGATGATCGCCGGGTTCACCGTCCTGAATTGCGGCTGACGCAGCAGATCCAGCATCGGCAGCCGAAACCCCCGGCTGGCCAGAACCCGTTCGATATTGCGGGCAAAACAGGACCCGATGGTAAAAACCTTCTCTCCCGGCTCAAGCTGGAAAGGCGCCTGAAAGCCGGGCAGGGCCACGGGTGACACACGGTTGTCCGCCGTGCCGTCACTCCAGCCAGCGGTTTCTCCCAACCGGTTCGCCAGCGCCTGTTGGACTGAGATCTCGATCAAGGCCATGGTCTGGGCTCTCCGGTCAGGTATCGTGGTCGGATGCAGGGGCAAAGCCCCCGAACCTGCCCTACAACACGAAATCATCCGCCGTCAGCCCGGTGACACCGCCCACGCGAATTTCCGCGTCGATGGTGCCGTTGCCGTCCGCATCAAACTGCACGATGGTCGACCCCGTGGCGGTCTCATTCAGGCGAATTTCCGGGTTGCCCGAGGGCGCAAAGGCCGCGGTGCCGCGGAATTCAAACACCCCCGGCGACATGCCCGCCACCACGATCAGGTCAACGCCCTGTTCGAAATCCATGATCTGGTCGCGATTGGCCCCCGCAACGGTTCCGGCAAGCGCGCGGAAGACAAAATTGTCCGCCCCTTCGCCGCCGGTCAGGTAATCACGGCCCAGTCCCCCGGCCAGATCATCCTCCCCGGCACGCCCACGCAGGATGTCATTGCCCGAACCGCCCTCAAGCGTGTCGTCGCCATTGCCACCGTCCATGATGTCGTCGTTGTCACCGCCATCAAGCAGGTCGCTGCCGTCCTGGCCGACCAGCACGTCGTTGCCGCCCTCGCCATAAACACTGTCATCACCGGCGTTGGCGTTTAGCGTGTCATTGTTGGACCCGCCATTGATGCCGTCATTGCCCTCACCGCCCAGAATGAAATCGTCGCCGCTGCCGCCATCCAGCACATCGTCACCGCCTCGCCCGACCAGCTGGTCGTCATCGGCCCCGCCATCAAGCTCATCCGCAAATTCGCCGCCGACCAGAGTGTCGTTGCCAGCTTCGCCGTAGATCGTGCCGGCGGTCACCCCGTCACCGATCGTGGAATAGAAATCATCCCCAATCCAAAGGTTTATTGCGCCGGTGATGATGCCGGAATTGACCACCAGATCATTTACGCTGCTGCCCTGGATTATACTGTTCGCATCCCGGTCGGTGATCGTGCCGTGATTGACCACGGTCAGCCCCAAAGCGCTGCTCGATCCAGCGATGTAGGTGCTGGTGATCTCACCGGTATTGTAGAGATAACCCTCCCCCAGACGACCCATGTTGATCGTGTTGCTGAAGATCGTGCCGCTGTTGACGATCGTCACATCACCGAGCGAGCTATCATTGTAGTTGAAGGTCGATGTAGTGCCCTGATTCTGGATCATGTCGCCAGAGTTGAACAGCGTGATGTCGCTCTCTCCGCCAAGGGAGAGCGTGTCGATCATGTAGGCATTGGTGGTGATGGTGCCGAAATTGCGGATCACGTGGGTCGTGTCCTCGCCGGCGAGGTCGATAGCCTCGCTGTTGATCGAGGTGATGGTGCCGTGGTTCTCGATAATGCTGGATGAATTGGCATCGACCGCAGCAGAGGAAGAAATGATGTGGCCATAATTGTAGACCCGGGTGATTGAAGCACCGCTGGAAAGTAGCACCCCGGTTCCGCTCGGGTCGGTGACATTGACACCGGGCATGATCACCAGCTCGTCGCTATTGTTGACGATGATGCCATCGGTATCGTCGGTGGTTTGAAAGATGACAGCCATGGAAATTTTCCTTTTATAATGATGTCCCGCGGGTTGGCGGGGGATGAATGTCGCGCGTGTTAGCCCCGGATCGCGCCCTCGGGAATGCCGGGTTCCGGCGGCAAGCCTGCCTACGCAGGCCACGGACCCGGCAGGCGCGCCCAAGAACCCGCGAACCGGCGGATAAGTCAAGTTTGCGGGGCTGCCCCTGTCAGGACAGCCCCGTTCAGGCCAAGAAAGTCAGGGCTGGAAGGTCAGAGCAGGAACATCAAAGCACGAAATCATCCGCCGTCAGCCCGGTGACACCGCCCACGCGAATTTCCGCGTCGATGGTGCCGTCACCATTGTTGTCGATCTGTACGATGGTCGATCCCGTGGCGGTCTCATTCAGGCGAATTTCCGGGTTGGCCGAGGGCGCAAAGGCGGCCGTGCCACGGAATTCGAACACGCCCGGGCTGAGACCGGCAATGATGATCGTGTCCACGCCCTGTTCGAAATCGAGGATCTGATCGCGGGTCGCCCCGATGCCCGCATCGCCAATGCTGCGGAACACGAAATTGTCTGCGCCCTCGCCGCCTGTCAGGTAGTCAAGGCCCAGTCCCCCCGCCAGATCATCCTCGCCGGCACGGCCGCGCAGGATGTCATTGCCCGAACCGCCCTCAAGCGTGTCGTCGCCATTGCCACCGTCCATGGTGTCGTCGTTGTCACCGCCATCAAGCAGGTCGCTGCCGTCCTGGCCGACCAGCACGTCATTGCCGCCCTCGCCATAGACGGTGTCATCGCCGGCGTTGGCGTTCATCGTGTCATTGTCAGCGCCGCCGTTGATCTCGTCGTTGTCGGCGCCGCCCAGGATGAAATCGTCGCCGCTGCCGCCCTCAAGGCTGTCATCGCCGCCGTGGCCGATCAGCGTGTCGTTGTCAGCACCGCCGTCGAACAGGTCCACCGCCTCGCCGCCGATCAGCAGATCGTCGTCCTCGTCGCCATGCACCGTACCCTGCACCTCGCCCGAGGTGCCCCGGTAGACGTCGTCGTTGTTGTCGAGGTAAATATCCCCGACCATCAACCCGGCATTGTTGATGATGTCCACGCCGGTCCCACTGAAGGCGGTGTAGCTGCCGGCATTCCCGATGATCGTGCCGCTGTTGTCCAGAGTGGAGGTCCCTGTGCTGTTGCTTTGCCAGTTGGCGAAGACCCCGAACCCGGCTTTGCCGATGATGGTGCCGGTGTTGATCAAGTAGAAATTGGAGGTTCCGGCATCCGCTGCCACACCGTCCGATTGTCCCTGGATCAGACCGCTGTTGGAAATGTGGGTTGTCGTGGCCTCGTCCGCTGTCCGGATGTCGACCGCATCCTCGCCCGACAGGATCGTTCCCGCGTTCATGAGATAGGCATTGCTGGTCAATTGCATGCTGACCGTATCGCCGTTCAGCGCCTGCAAGACCCCGGTCGGGCCCACGCTGATCTCGGTCCTGTAGCCTGTGGCATCGATCGCGTTGTGCGCGGCAGAGGTGGAATTCGCCAACACGAGCCCACCGACGTAAATGTAGTTTGGGCTCAGGCCGGAGGTGGTGATCGCGTCCCCCGACACAACGAGTTCGGCATCGGCGTTGGTCAGAACCCCTGTTTCGCCGCTGCCGAGGGTTTGAGCGATGCTGCTGAAACCGGTGAGAATGAAGCTGGCCATGATGCGTAGTCCTTGTTCAATACGTTGAAAGTGAAATGCCCTAGCGCAACCGCTTGCGGGCAGACGGGATTCTCTGGCGGTCCAATCCGCGTGTCATGGCAAACCGGCGCCCGTGTGGAACGGGCGCCGCGCATGGGATTTCCGGGTCAGAAAAGTCGCCCCGGACCGCCCGATCATGCCCTGCCCGCTGCGCCTTTGTCCACTTGGGCGCGGGTTTCGGCGGGCCAGAGCGTGTTGCGCCAAATCGAATTCACAAACCAGACCGAACGCGTTGTGCTCCGATCGGGCGCGCCACTTTCTAAAGCACGAAATCATCCGCCGTCAGCCCGGTCACGCCGCCCACCCGGATCTCTGCGTCGATGGTGCCGTCACCGTCGGCATCAAACTGCACGATGGTCGACCCCGTAGCGGTCTCATTCAGCCGCAACTCGGGGTTGCCCGAGGGGGCAAAGGCGCTGGTGCCGCGGAATTCAAAGACCCCCGGCGACAGGCCCGCCACCACGATCAGGTCAACGCCCTGTTCGAAATCAAGGATCTGGTCGCGGTTGGCCCCGGCAACGGTTCCGGCAAGCGCGCGGAAGACAAAATTGTCCGCCCCTTCGCCGCCGGTCATATAATCACGACCCAGCCCCCCGGCCAGATCGTCCTCGCCGGCACGACCGCGCAGGATGTCATTGCCGTCGCCGCCTTCGAGCGTGTCGTCGCCATTGCCACCGTCCATGGTGTCGTCGTTGTCACCACCATCAAGCAGGTCGCTGCCGTCCTGCCCGACGAGAATGTCATTGCCCGCCTCGCCGTACACCGTGTCGTTGTCGCCGCCCGCGTTCAGCGTGTCATTGCCGGCCCCGCCCAGCACCTCATCGTTGCCGGTGCCGCCGAGGATGAAATCATTGTCATTTCCGCCATCAAGGCTGTCATCGCCGCCATTGCCGACGATCTTGTCATTCTGATCCCCGCCCAGGATCGTATCCGCGCTGGCCCCGCCGACCAGCGTGTCGTTGCCGCCGCTGCCCAGCACCGTGCCCAGCACCTGTCCGCTGGCGGTGCTCTGGTACAGGTCGTCGCCCAGCCCCATCTGCACATCGCCGACAATCAGACCCGAGTTCACGACGCTGTCGGCATTGATCCCGGCGTTGATCACATTGCTGCCCGGTCCGTTGGTCCCGTGGATCTCGCCAGAGTTGACGATCCGGGTCTGGGCCGAGTTGTTCATCAGGATCAGGCTGGTCTGGATGATGCCCGAATTGGTCAGCCGGGCCGTGCCGCTGGCGTCGATGTTCAGGGTTCCCCCCTGCATCAGGCCGGTGTTCCAGACCGTCCCGGAGGTCATGCCGCCCGACCCGTAGATGATGGGGGACCCGCTGGTCGAGATTATCTTGCCGTTGTTTATCAGGTTCAGGGAGAAGCCGTTGGCGGTGTCCACATCGATCGGTTCCTGACCCGCGATGATATCGCCGTTGTTGACGATCCCGAAGCTGGCCCCCGCGATGGTGTGGTTCAGGTCGATCCCGTCGGCGGTGCCTTGGATCACCCCGTTGTTGACCACATAGGCGTTGGTCGCAAAGATTTCGACCGCTTCAAATCCGGCCAGAACCGTGCCAAAGTTGTGAAACTCCGTCCGGGTGGCCCCGGACAAAAGGTTCACCCCGTCAGCGGTGCCGGTGATCACTTCGCCGGGCAGCAAAAAGGTCTCGTCCCCGTTTGCGATGTTGACGAGTCCTGCGACGCTGGTGATGAAATTGACGGCCATAGAATGCTGCTCCTGAATGGTTTTTCCTGAAAGAGGACGGCATGCCCCCCCAGAGCCTAAAGGCCGCTGGGGGGAAATAAATAGATTTTTAGACTGTTCCGATGCATGACCGTCCGTTTGCAAGGTCAGGCCGTCCGCTGTCCGTGCGGATACACCCCCAGCGCGCATTTCGGGTTTGGTCGCCAGATCGGCATCGGTCTTGCTGCACCCTCTGCCAAAGACCCACATGCGCAAGACCGCAGGGGTGGGTTACAACACGAAATCATCCGCCGTCAGCCCGGTGACACCACCCACCCGGATCTCTGCGTCGATGGTGCCGTCACCGTCGGCATCAAACTGCACGATGGTCGATCCGGTGGCGGTCTCATTCAGGCGCAGTTCGGGGTTGCCCGACGGCGCAAACGCCGCAGTGCCGCGGAACTCAAAGACCCCCGGCGACAGGCCCGCCACCACGATCAGGTCAACGCCCTGTTCAAAATCAAGGATCTGGTCGCGGTTGGCCCCTGCCACGGTTCCGGCCAGCGCGCGGAAGACAAAATTGTCCGCCCCTTCGCCGCCGGTCAGGTAATCACGGCCCAGCCCCCCGGCCAGATCGTCCTCGCCGGCCCGACCGCGCAGGATGTCGTTGCCGTCGCCGCCTTCAAGGCTGTCATCGCCGTTGCCGCCGTCCATGGTGTCGTCGTTGTTGCCCCCCTCCAGCACGTCGCTGCCGTCCTGCCCCACCAGGACGTCGTTGCCGTCGCCACCAAGGATCGTGTCGTTGCCCGCGCCAGCGTTCAGCACGTCGTTTTCGGTGCCGCCGTCGATCGAGTCGTCACCGTCGCCGCCAAAGATCGTGTCGTTCCCGGCGTCGCCGTTCAGGCTGTCGTCGCCGCCATGGCCGACCAGCAGATCGGCGTCGGTTCCACCGCGCAGGTCATCGCCCTCGGACCCGCCGATCAGCGTATCGGCACCTTCCTCCCCCAGCACCTGACCGGTGGTGACACCCGACGCGACCCCGCGATAGGTGTCTGCCCCGCCGCCCAGAAGCACGTCACCCATGATCGTGCCGCTGTTGGTCAGGACATGCACGCCGCCGTCCAGATTGACCTCACCGTCCAGCGTGCCGTCGTTGATGATGGTGGCGTCGTAGGACGAGACATCCGGCGTCTTGATGGAAAACTCGGGGCCGGAAATCAGCCCTGTATTGCGGATCACGAAACCGTCGCCGCCGTAGAAATAAACCCCCGCCGATTCAACAACGAGGCCTTCGACCCGTCCGGGGCTTTGGATCGTGCCGCTGTTGATCAGCTGCGTGCCGCCGCCGCGCATGTCGACACCGCGTTCGCCGGTGATCAGCCCGGAATTGACGATAGAGGTGGCGTCGTCGGTCTGTACCCCGTGGCCCGAGCCCTCGATCGTGCCGCTGTTGCTGAGAAGGCTATCGACCCCCAGCATCTCGACCCCGGAATCGCCCGCGCCGACGATCGACCCCTGGTTCCGGACCGTGGTCCCCGTTCCGTGGAACTCGAGACCGTCGCTCCAGGCCCAGACGCTGCCGGTTCGGCCGATGTGAACCTCGACATCGTCCGTGGTGTTGCTGTCAGCGGTGCCGTCTCCGCCGCCGGCAAAGACCGAGCCCTCGATCACAAGTATGATGCTGGTTTGTGCTGCGAACGCGAATGTGTTGCCGCTGGAGGTGATCAGCTGGCCTTGGGGAACGATGTATTCCTCGTTCGTTACCAGATTGATCGTGCCATCCTGCGTGTTGAGAATCTGAACCATGGGAAAATCTCCTTCAAGAATTGTTTTATCTGAGGCAATGCAGCCTCGGGGTGCGAAACCCGCGTGGCGCATCTATTTTACATGTTTTTCGGGACCTTCGTCTCCGGTTTTCAGGTGGGCACCCTTTGGTCAGTCTGGTTGCCGCGCGTTTTCTTTAGCGCGATCCAGACTGGCATGGGAAGTGCCCCGATTTTTCTGCGCGTCTGATCGCACCCGACTTCAAAGGGCAGGCCGCGCCCGGTACCATGGCGCGCGGATCCGCGAATGACGGCGGGGTCGTCACGATCACGCACTCATAGAACCGGGCACAGAACCGGAGATGATCTTGGGCGGACTGCGTCGCGCCTCACAACACGAAATCATCCGCTGTCAGCCCGGTGACACCGCCCACCCGGATCTCTGCGTCGATGGTGCCGTCACCGTTGGCATCAAACTGCACGATGGTCGATCCGGTGGCGGTTTCATTCAGCCGCAACTCGGGGTTGCCTGACGGCGCAAAGGCCGCGGTGCCGCGGAATTCAAAGACCCCCGGCGACATGCCCGCCACCACGATCAGGTCAACGCCCTGTTCGAAATCCATGATCTGGTCGCGGTTGGCCCCTGCCTCGGTTCCGGCAAGCGCGCGGAAGACAAAATTGTCCGCCCCTTCGCCGCCAGTCAGCAGGTCCCTGCCGTCGCCGCCCGCCAGATCATCCTCCCCGGCACGCCCACGCAGGATGTCATTGCCCGAACCGCCCTCAAGCGTGTCGTCGCCATTGCCACCGTCCATGGTGTCGTCGTTGTCCCCGCCATCAAGCAGGTCGCTGCCGTCCTGGCCGACCAGCACGTCGTTGCCCGCCTCGCCATAAACACTGTCATCACCGGCGTTGGCGTTTAGCGTGTCATTGTCAGCGCCGCCGTTGATCTCGTCATTGCCCTCACCGCCCAGGATGAAGTCGTCGCCGCTGCCGCCATCCAGCACATCGTCACCGCCTCGCCCGACCAGCTGGTCGTCATCGGCCCCGCCATCAAAGTCGTCGGCGAAATCGCCGCCGGTCAGCGTGTCGTTTCCGTTCTCGCCCAGCACCGTGCCCGCCGTGACACCAGCGCCCAAGCCCATGTAGGCGTCGGCGCCGCCCCCCATCTGGATGTCGCCGGTGATCGTGCCGGTGTTGCTAATCACGTCGCTGTCGGCGCCGGCAAGGACCGCAAGGCCATCTGCCGCGATGGTCCCGGAGTTCGACAGTCTGAAGACCTCACCCAAAGACAGGACGGCCCGGATGCCGTCATTGGCACCGGTCATTGTCCCTGAATTGACCACGGTGGCGGTTCCTTCCACCCTTACGATGAAGTCCGAAGCCGCGTTCATCACACCGCTGTTGACGAGCCTTGAATCCTGGCCATTCATCCGCAGGGCGGCAATCAACCCCCCAGAGGGATACGTTCCATCCACCGTGCCGCCGTTCACGAATATCGTGGTGTCGCCATCAAGCTCGATCTGGCCACCGGATATTGTGCCATAGTTGGTCACGGTCGTCCCACTGCCTGTGCCTTTGATCGGTCGAAAGGCCGAACTCGTCAGGATGGACCCCGTCGGCCCGACATAGATATTTGTGTCTGTGTTTACGCCCAATTCGATGGTATTGAATGTGGTCGTGACTATGGCTCCGAGAATAAATATGTCGGTGTTGTTGCCGTTCACGTCGATGACTGCGCTTGTGAAGTACTGCGTAACGCCTTCCAGAATAAAATATTCATCGTTCGCTGCGAGGGTCGTTTGCGCGTTGGTCAGTGTATCAATCACAAAGGTTGCCATGACTTTTTCTCTCCTAATCCAGAAATACGGGGCAGATTAACCGTCTTGCGGCCCGGGGCCAGATAAATCG
This sequence comes from Antarctobacter heliothermus, assembly GCF_002237555.1. Lineage (NCBI taxonomy): Bacteria > Pseudomonadati > Pseudomonadota > Alphaproteobacteria > Rhodobacterales > Roseobacteraceae > Antarctobacter > Antarctobacter heliothermus. The sequence goes on from NZ_CP022542.1 coordinate 81,234, forward strand.
GTCGGGCCTGTTCCCAAGGAGGACGTCACCTCGCGGTCGGGCCCTGCCGCACAGGAAAAAGGAACGCCCCGCGACGGGGGCGTTTCATTTTTGTTGCCGGTGCTTTTTTGTTGCCGGTGCTTTGCGCCTCGGGGATGGCGCTTTACAGCACGAAATCATCCGCCGTCAGGCCGGTGACACCACCCACCCGGATCTCTGCGTCGATGGTGCCGTCACCATTGTTGTCGATCTGCACGATGGTCGACCCGGTGGGCGTCTCGAACAGGCGCAGTTCGGGATTGCCCGAGGGGGCAAACCCGGCGGTGCCGCGGAATTCGAACACGCCGGGCGACAGGCCCGCCACGACAATCAGATCGACGCCCTGTTCGAAATCCAGGATCTGATCGCGGGTCGCCCCGATGCCCGCTTCGGCAATGCCACGAAAGACAAAGTTGTCCGCGCCCTCACCGCCGGTCAACAGGTCCCTCCCGGTGCCGCCCGCCAGATCGTCCTCACCGGCGCGGCCACGCAGGATGTCATTGCCGCTGCCGCCCTCAAGGATGTCATCGCCATTGCCGCCGTCCAACGTGTCGTCCAGCATGCCGCCGTCCAGAAAATCCGATCCGTCCTGACCCACCAGCACATCGTTGCCCGCCTCGCCGTACAGTGTGTCGTCGCCGGCATTGCCGTTGATCGTGTCGAAGTTGTTGCCGCCGGTCATGCTGTCGTTGCCCGCGCCGCCCAGGATGTAGTCATTGCCCGCCTCGCCGCTCAGGATGTCATCGCCGCCGCGCCCGATCAGCAGGTCGGCATCGTCACCACCCAGCATCTGGTCGGTCTCTGACCCGCCCTGCAACGTGTCATTGCCTAGGCCCCCCAGCACCCGGCCAGAGGTGGTGCCGCCGTTGGCGTTGTAGAAATCCGCGCCCGCGCCCATGTCGATCTCGCCGCTGATAACCCCCGAATTGATCAGGTAATCGGTCGAGGCGCCGCCCAGAAAGGCATGGTCCGGCGTGCCGCCGATGTCCTGCCCGGCCAGAATTTCGCCGGTGTTGCGAAAGATGCTAAGGCCGCCCGACGCGCCGGTCAGGGAATTGTCGATGCCCCGGCTGCTAGAGCTGATCACACCGCTGTTGGTGAATTCGATAAAGCCGGTGTTGGTGATTTCCAGAATAACAGCAGCCTCTGAGATCGACGACAGCAGACCGGTGTTGATCACATCATGGTTGATGGGCAGCACGGCGGCGGCATCGGTCGTCAGTTCCAGCGCGCTGAGGCTGCCGATGATGCTGCCGTGGTTTATGATCTGCGTGCTGTCGGTCACATTGGCGATGAGGCCATGACCATTGGTCTGGATCGATCCGTTTGGTCCCACATACATCGTGACCGCGGTGGCGTTCTGGGCATCCACCCCATTGCCAAAGCCCAGAATGGATCCGTCGACCAGCAGGCTCGCTCCGCCGTTCATGATCACGGGGAAGGCGAACACCTGCAACGATCCTTGCGGCCCGATGATGCCAGCCTCTCCGTTGTTGAGGGTCTGCTGGGCGGTGACAAGGGCGTTGATGTTGAACGAGGCCATGGCGGAAATCTCCTGTGGGTCAATGCATATGCAAAACGACGGCCCGGCGATCCCAAGGGACAAGGACGACAAAAGGCCGGTCTGATGAGGGACAGGCCACCATGGTTTGCCAAAATTGTCGTCAGGTCAAAGAAATCCCCGCAAAAGCACCGGGGCAGGGGCGAATACAAAGGGCCTTCTTCTTATGGCAGAGTGATCTTCGGGGATCTCTCCCAATGATCATTTCCTCCCCGCCGCCGGGACGGGCGGGCGGGCGCTACAGCGCGAAATCATCCGCGGTCAGCCCGGTGACTCCGCCCACCCGGATCTCGGCATCCGCCGTGCCGTCGCCATCCACGTCAAACTGCACGATGCTGGACCCGGTCGCGGTCTCGATCACCCGGATCTGGTTGGGGGCCGAAAACGCCGCCGTGCCGACAAAGGCAAACACCCCCGGCGACATGCTGACCACGTTGATCAGGTCCACCCCCGGCTCAAAGTCAAGGATCTGGTCGCGGACAGCGCCTGTTCCCGCATGGGCGGTGGTGCGGAACACAAAGACATCCGCATCCGCGCCGCCGGTCAGAAAATCCAGCCCCAGACCACCCGCCAGTTCATCCTCTCCGGCGCGGCCGCGCAGCACGTCATTGTCATCGCCGCCTTCCAGCGTGTCATTGCCGTCGCCGCCGTCCAGCGTATCGTTGCCCGCGCCGCCCTCCAGCAGGTCCGACCCGTCCTGCCCCGCCAGCACGTCCGCCGCGCCGTCCCCCGACAGATCGTCGTCGCCGCCGCCGCCAGAGATCGTATCGGTGCCGTCGCCGCCCGTGACCACGTCGCTGCCCAGCCCGGCGATGATCAGGTCGTCGCCCGCCCCGCCATGCAGGACATCGTCGCCGCCGCGCCCGACCAGCTTGTCATTGTCGGTGCCGCCCTCCAGCAGGTCGGCGCTTTCGCCGCCCACCAGCGTGTCATTGCCCGCCTCGCCCCGCACCGCGCCGCTGGTCACGCCCGGGCCTGCGTTCTCGAAGAAATCCGCACCGCCCCCCAGGGCGACGCTGCCCAGAAGGGTGCCCGCATTGACCACCGTGTCGCCCGCCGCCGCGTCGCCGGTCAGCACCAGATCGCCGGTGCCGTCGCGGTCGGTCAGCGTGCCGCGATTGATCACAACCGCCGGCCCGGTGGAGCGCATGTCGATCCGGGTGGCAAAGATCTCTCCGGTGTTGACCAGACGGCTGAAGCCGCTGCCGCTCATGGCCAGATCCTGGCCATCCATCAGCCCCGAGTTGGTCAGGGTGAAATTGCCGATCGCCCCGTCAAAGACCAGATCAGCTCCGCGCGCCACCATGGTGCCCGCATTGAACAGGTCGATGTCCTTGTCGCCGGGGCTATCGATGTCGATCAGCTCCCCGTCATTGGCCATCATGGTGCCGTAGTTGAGGATCTCGATCAGCCCCGCCCCGCCGGCAAGGTTGATGGCATCGCCGGTAAAGCTGGTCAGCGTGCCAAAATTGGCGATCCGCGCATTGTCGGCCCGCACCTCGACGCCATTGTCGTCGGCCCAGACAAAGCCATAGGCAAACAGGCTGGTGACCAGTGCCCCGGCCATCAGCTCAAACCCGTCGCCATTGGCGGTGTAGATGTCGTTGTAGTCGCGCAGCACGACAGTGGCGCCATTGGGGGCATAGACCGTGGTCGAGGCGCTGGATTGATAGGTGGTGGTCATAGGCGGTGTCCCCCGGGACCGGGCCACAGGGGGCCGCCCCTTTCATCTTGGTTAACAACCTCGCGTGTCCCGCTTAACAAACCGTGAACATTTGCCGGATCAGAGGGTCTGGCAGACAGGCAGCCCCCCGAAAGGCCGTGATTTTGCGGGGTTCGAACGGTTTTAACCAATGTTTCCAATTCCTCTGCGTCCCACCGCCCGCTTCGGGGTAAATCCACAGAGGGGCTGTCGGCCGCGCCACGGACGGGGCGCGGGGCCGATTCGGCCCCGGCGGGGCGGGGACAGACACGCAAGGACGGGGTGAACCGATGGCACGACCGACACCGTTTGACGACGATCTGACCGATGGCCCGCTGGCCCGGCTGATTGCGCTCATGGCCGGGCATGACCGGGCCTCGGGGCGGGCGGGCAACGACACGCTGCGCGGCGAGGCCGGCAATGACACGCTGGCAGGCGACGGGGGCGATGACCGGCTGATCGGAGGCCCCGGCAAGGACTGGCTGCTGGGCGGTGACGGCGATGACACCCTGCGCGGCGACGACGGGGAGGACGCGCTGCTGGGCGGGCCGGGGCGCGATCTGTTGGTGGGGGGCTCTGACGATGACGACCTGCGTGGCGGGCCGGGCGGCGACACCCTGATCGGTGCCACCGGCGACGATACCATGGCTGGTGAGGATGGCGACGACATGCTGGACGGCGGCACCGGGGATGATCTGCTGACCGGCGGCGCGGGCGATGATTGGCTGCGCGGCGCGCAGGACAGCGACACGCTGTTTGCCGGGGACGGCAATGACACGCTGGCGGGTGGTGACGGCGACGACTGGCTGCGCGGCGAGGCGGGCACCGACACGCTGGTCGGCGGCGCGGGCAATGACTGGATGGTGGGCGGCGCAGACAACGACTGGATGGCCGGCGAGGCGGGCAATGACACGCTGCTGGGCGAAGACGGCAACGATGCCGCCTCGGGCGGGGCCGGACACGACCTGCTGCGTGGCGGGGCGGGGGACGACACGCTGTCCGGCCTCAGCGGCCATGACACCCTGCAAGGCGGGGTGGGCGACGATCTGCTGATTGGTGGCGCGGGGGCGGACGTCTTTGTCTTCACCCGGGGTCAGGACCGCATCGCCGATTTTGAGGACGGGGTGGATCTGATCGACCTCACCGGCGCGGCGTTTGCGCTGCGCGCGGCGCTGATGGTGCCGGGCCATTCGATCAGCGTGGCGGCGGGCGGATGGCTGGTGCTGGGGGCAGGCCCCAACACATTGGTGATCGACAACCCCGGCGACAGCGCCATCACCCTGACCAGCGACGATGTCCTGTTCTAGCGGGCGCTTATACCCCGATCATCCGCCGCATCGCGCCGCGCCTGCGCCAGCGCAGATCGGCCTCCAGCAACCGGTCCAGTACCACGGCGATTGCCGCATCCCAGTCCTCGACCGACGCAGAGGCGGCGGGTTTCGCGCGCGAAACATCGCCCGCACCCGCTGCGCGCGCGCCCTCGGCGATGCCGTCATACAGGCCCGCCAGCGCCTCGGGGGCGTCCAGCCGCGTCGGCCCCGCCTTCATCCGCGCCCAGTAGGGATCCAGCGAGGTCCAGCCCGGTTCCGCCAGCAACCGCTCTGCGGTCTCGGGCGGCAGGGCGTCCATCATCCGGGCCACGTCCTCTTGCAGGCGCGGCCAGACTTCTTGCGCTAAGCGCGGCAAAAAGGCCCAGAGCTTGTCCGAGGGCGCAAACTGGCACCACCGCTGCACCACAAATTCCGCCGCGCTGTCATGCGGGGTCGGGCGAAAGCGGCGGTTGCGCAGGAAAAACCCGGTCAGCGCCGGGGGCGGGGCGCTGTTGACCTGATCGCCCGCCTGCAACGGCAGGCCGTAACGCGCGGCAAAGCCCGCCACCACGTCGGCCCGCGCGCTGTCCACCGCCAGCCGCACGTTGGGCGCGGCGGCCCAGGCCGCCACATAGGGGCCGACGTCATAGCGCGCCCGTTCCAGCCAGCGTTCGACCTGACGGTTGTGAAAAAACCCGGTGTGCCAGATGCCCCACTGCCAATAGGCGGCGTTGATCCAGTCCAGCGGCGGGCGCACATAGGCCACCGCGTCCAGCGTCTCCAGCCCGGCCGCCGCCGCCAGCGCCGGGGCCTGATCCGCATGGGCCACCCAGCCTTCGCTGGACAGGATCGGCACCCGGCCCGCGCGCGTCTGCGCCGCGATGCCCGCACCGACCTGCGCCCAATAGGCGGGCTGATTGTCCTGCCGGGTGACATTGGGCCACGACAGATAGCCATGCACCGAATGCCGCATCATCGCCGCCAGCCGTCGGCCCGTCACCGGCACCAGACCGTCCTCGGTCACGCGACCCGCCATATAGACATGCCGCCGCCCGTCCGCGCCGGACAGCTCTGGCTGTGCGCTCAGCGCCCGTTGCAGGGCGGAACTGCCGCATTTCGGCGCCCCCACATGCAGGATGGCCCGCACCGGGGCGCCTTGGCTGTGCTCTGTCATGCTGTCTTGTCTTCATCCAATCGAGCGGCGCGCATCACGGTGTCATGGCACAGAACGCGCGCCCTGACCACACTGGCTCACCCCTCTGGCCGCCTACTCTGGCCGCCTACTCTGGCCCCACGGGAGGTGATCTCTTGGCACGGCTGGGGGCTTGCTCTAAAGCTCGGTCCATGAGCAGTCAGTCAAGTCCGGCCGAGCAGGCCTCCCGCATTGAATTTCTGGCGCGGATCAACCGGCTCGCCCCGTTGATACCGCACTACGAGGCCATTCTCGAAGCTATGTACCGCCGCGTCATCGCGCCCGGTCAATGCGTCTACGACATCGGCTGTCACGCCGGTCGGCACACGACGCCCTTTCTGGAACTTGTCGGCCCCGGCGGGCAGGTCGTCGGGTTTGAGCCGATCCCCCAGATGGCGCAACGCCTGCGCTCGCTGGCCGCGCAGCATCGCAATTTCACGATCCATGAGACCGCGCTGTCCAACCAGAGCGGCAAGACAAGCTTTGCCTTCGCCACCGGCACGCCGGAGGAAAGCGGCCTGATCGAACGGCAGTTCAACCATCCCGAACTGGCGAAGGTGCGCCAGATCACGGTGATGGTGAACCGGCTGGATGACATGGTGACCGCACAGGGCTTGCCCGACCCCCATTACATCAAGATCGATGTCGAGGGCGCCGAACTGGACGTGCTGGACGGCGCGCGCGACACGCTGGCCCGCGCCCGGCCGATCCTGTCGGTGGAATACGGCGCGCCCGGCTATGCGCCCTACGGCCATCAGGCGATGGATCTTTGGCAGTTTGCCGACAGCGCGGGCTATGCTGTTTTTGACCTGTTCGGCTATCCTCTGACCACGCCCGAGGCCTGGCTGACGGAATGCGATCGCGGGATCTGGGACTGGTTTCTGGTGCCGGTCGAACGCGCCGCCCAGATTGAGGCCCTCTGGCGCTGAGCGCGCCCGATAGGTGCCCCGGATTTTGCCGGAACTCCGCCAATTCTCAGACTGCAACCCGGACCGTGACATGATCCTTCTCGATATCACCACCAGCTACACTTTCCGCCACTGGAAGGCGATGGGCCTTCTGCGGGTCGAGCAAGAGGTGATCCGCGCCTTCCGCGCGCAGTACGGCGAGGCAGTGACCTTTGGCATCTACAACCCGGTGCTGGAGGGGTATTACCGTGTGCCTCCCGAAGAGATCGACGCGATTTTGGCAGAGCGCCGCTGGGTGGTGCCATCCCGTGACCGGGCCGCGATGTCACCCTCACGTCTGCGGCGGCACATGCGCCGCTTTCGGCTGGCCCGCGATATCCGGCAGGCGGTGCGCCGGTTTCCCGGCGCGGACCCCATCACCGAATTGCGCCGCGACGCGGCGCTGGCACAGGCGCTGTCACGCGTCAGCCTTGAGGAATATTCCAGCCTGCGCCGCTGGCTGGGCATGGCGCAGCGGCTCACCCCGAAATTGGCCCCGGTGCTGTCGCGCACCGATCTGGTCAACCACCAGTTGCACCACGGCCAGCTGGATGCACAGGCCCCCGACCGCTTTGCCCCCGAAAACGCCATCGATCCGGGGCAGGTCACGCAATACCTGTCGGTCGGCGGCTTCTGGTCGGACAGCCGCTATGAATACGCCTACCACGCCCGCAAGGACCACGGCTGGACCGTGCATTACCTGATCTACGACCTGATCCCGGTGCTGTGGCGGCACCTGACCGAACCCACCACCAAGGAAACCTTTCCACTGGCGCTGCACTGGATGCTCTGGGGGGTCGATCAGGTCTGGACCATCTCCGACACCACCCGGCGGGATCTGCTGGCCCATGTGGCCGACCACGGCTATCCGCCGCTGAACGACCGCTGGGTGACGCCGGTCTTGCTGGGGGCCGACAGCACCGCGCCCGCGGATGCGGACACCACCCGCGCCACACTGGCGCGGCATGATCTGGACCCGGGCGGCTATGTGCTGATGGTCGGCACGCTGGAGCCGCGCAAGAACCACGATTTCGCCTATCGTCTGTGGCGTGAGCTGCACCAGCGGCATCCGGACAAGGTGCTGCCGCTGATCTTTGTCGGCCAGCCGGGGTGGAGCATGGGTCCCTTTGTCGAAATGCTGGCCGAGGATGTGGGCCTGCCGCACGAGGCCATCCGCATCCTGACCGATGTCGACGACGAGGCGCTTGGCGTGCTCTACGACAACTGCCGCTTTACCCTGTACCCCTCCCACTATGAGGGTTGGGGCCTGCCGGTGGTCGAAAGCCTGAACCACGGCAAACCCTGCCTGTGTTCCGACGCCCCCTCGATCGTCGAGGCGGCCCAAGGGGCTGCGGACTGCCTGCCGCTGCTGGACGGCGAGGCATGGGCGGCGCGGGCTTTGGCGCTGATGGGCGACGAGGCCACCTATGCCGAGGCGCTGGACCGGGCAGAGGCGTTTGGCGGCTACAGCTGGCAGGATTTCCGCCAGAACCTGATCGCGGATTTTGAGGCGTTTCAGGATGAGCTGCCCGTGCAGCGTGTCGGCTGAGGCCGGATAAACCCTGCCATGGCGGTCTTTTTTTGGTGCAGTTTTCCTGAAATCGGCTTGATTTTTCACGATAATCTGACAGCCTCGCCCCCGAGCGCGCAAGCAGTTTCAATTAGATTTTGACAAAGGACGACCCATGGCCATTTCAGTCGGCGATATCTACTTTACCGCAAACCTGACGGATCTGAGCGGGGATGGCGCCGAAAGCTTTTCCTTTGTGGCCACAACCGCGATTGCCGCCGGGGAGGTCATCACATTTCACGGCCCCGAAAGCGCCTTCACCGTTGGCAATTCGTCTTTTACCTTTACCGTCGGGGCGGCCGGGTTAAGCGCGTTTGATCGTGTCACGATCGTCGAAAGCAGCTTAGTTCCGAACACTATTATCCTGGCCAGTGACCCCTCCGGCGGGTCCACCAGCGCAGTGTCCGGAAACGGGTGGAGCATTACCGACAACGACAACATCATCGCCGCGCAGGGCGGGCAGGTTCTGGCCGCGATCGTCAATTCCAGCAGCAGCGGGTCGGCATGGAACAACAACCTTGATGTCACCGGCCTGTCGACGACACAGCTGGACAGTTTCCTGATCGCAAATCCGACGCTCAGCCCGATTGCCGAACATGTGGGCGGCCTGACGGACAACGCGATGTTCAGCGGCACGGATATCACGACGCAGGGCAGCAATCCGGCGTTCTGGGTGACAACGGATGACGCCGTGGACCACACGTCCCCGACCATCGGCACGACGACCTATACGACCCAGGACGCCAACATAAACTGCTTTGCGGCCGGCACCCTGATTGCAACCCCGACCGGAGAGCGCGCCATCGAAACACTGCGCAACGGTGACCGGATCCTGACGGCGGACGGGCAGGAGACGCGGGTGCTGTGGCTGGCGCAGCAGACCATCGACGCGCGGCACGGGATCGCCGCCCGCCGCGCCCCGGTGCGCATTGCTGCGGGTGCCTTGGGCAATCATACGGATCTGATTGTCACGGCGGACCACGGCATGATTGTCGACGGGCTGGTGATCAACGCCTCTGCGCTGGTGAACGGCGGGACCATCGACTGGGTGGCGGATGCGGATATCCCCGCCGGGTTCACCGTCTATCACATTGAAACCGCCGCGCATGACGTTATCCTTGCCAATGGGGCGGCGGCTGAAACCTTCATGGATGCGGTGGGGCGGGCCTGTTTCGACAACCATCAGGACTATCTCGACCTGTATGGCTGCGAGCGAATTATCCCTGAAATGACCCGCCCGAGGATTTCATCCCGGCGGTTGCTGCCGGCGGCCATCCGGGCACGGCTGGGGATTGCCGAGGACAGCACCGATAAATGCTCCGGGGGCGATCTGGCGCAAAGCGCCTGATAAACGCGCGCCATGCCCGCCCCATCCTCATCCGGGGGGGCGGGCATGGGCGGCGGTCTGCGGACCGGACAGTTTGCACATTGCATTCCGCCGCCGTTCAGGGCGATACACCGTCGAGTTGCGCAAAGAGTACTGCCTACAGTGAAGATCGTCACGCTTTCGACCTATCCCGTCAGCCACCCGTTCCACGGCGGGCAGCGACGGCTTGACGCCATCACCCGCGTGTTGCGCGGCGCGGACCATGAGGTCACGGCGATGCCGTTTTTCTTTGGTCCGCATTACCCGCAGCATACCGCCGATGAGGCGCTGACCGCGCTGCCGGGTGAGATGCACGGCGACATTGCCCGTGCCGGGCTGCGCGAAGACCTGCACATGCACCGGCTGCTGCACCCGGGCGTGCCCGCCTTTGATGCCGCGCGCCAGCGGTTGGACCAGATCCGCCCCGACGCGCTGCATTTCGAACAGCCTTGGCTGCTACCGCTGCTGGAGGCGCTGCTGGAGGACATCCCCGAGGCCGAGCGTCCCGCAGTGGTTTACGGCTCGCAGAACATCGAAAGCGTGCTGATCCCCGCGCGCTTTCGCGATGAGACCGACGCGCTGGAACAGGCGGCCACCCGGCGCGCCGATATGGTGGTTGCGGTCAGCGCGGCGGATGCGCAGGTGCTGGAACGCTGGCGCACGCCGGGGCAGGGCGCGCCTGTGGTTGTGGCCCCCAACGGCTGCTGGCCCCCGGCGCTGGACACCGGCGCGCCGCGCCCCATCGCCGAGGACTACCTGATGCTGGCGGGCAGCGGCCATGGTCCCAATGCCGAGGGGTACTGGGACGTGATCGGCCGCATTCCCGGCTGCATCCCGCCCGACGGGCGGCTGGCGGTGGTCGGCGGCGTTGGCGACCTGCTGCGCGCCGATCCGCGCTTTCGCCATTTTCGCAAGCTCAACGACCATCTGGTGCAGATCACCGGCCGCGTCGAAGAGGATGTGCTGCAGGCGCTGTTGACCCATGCCAAGGGCATCTGCCTGCCGATCAAATCCGGCGGTGGCACCAACCTGAAAACCGCCGAGGCGCTGTTGAGCCTCAAACCGGTGATCGCCATGCGCCCGGCCTTTCGCGGCTTTGAAGAGGCGATGTCGCTGGGCGGTGTTCATGTGGCCGAGACCGAAACCGAATTCCGCGCCCATGTGCGCGCTCTTTTTGCAGGACATCTCACCGGCACCCGCGTGGCAGAGGACGTCGCCCGGTACACATGGGACGCAACGCTGGCCGATCTGGCCCCGGCCTACGCCCGCCTGATCCGCGCCGCCCGATTCTAGGAGACCTTACATGGACCGCACCGACCTGGATCCCAAGGCACCCGTCGACAGAACGACCATCCGTGAGACCTATCAGTTCTACCTTGGCCGGGGCGCGCATCTGAACACCATCAACGCGCTGATCGACCGCAAGCTGCCGCTGGGGCGGCTGGAAAACAACATGGTGAACTCCCGCGAGTACTGGCAAAAAGGCCCGGTGCTGGCGACCCACCGGCGCGGCCAGTGGGACGGGTCCATTCTGGTGGTGAAACCGGCGCGGATGCTGTTTTGCCCGATCGCCAAGGTGGCCAATACCTCGGTCAAGGACTGGGCGCTGCGGCTGTGTGGCCACAAGGCCGACCAGCCGGTGCACACGCTGCTGGATGGCGGCAAGATCCGGCTGCAGGCGCGCCACCATTCCGAACGGCAGTTCAACGAGATCCTGCGCGACCCGGACTGGGCGCGGGTGGCGATCCTGCGCGATCCGATCGACCGGCTGATCAGCTGCTACTGGGACAAGTTCGTGCGCAACCGCCGCACGCCTTCGGTGCTGCATCACACCACCCCGGTCTACCGTTTCCTGCTAAGCGAGGAAGAGATCACAGAAGAGCAGATCGAACAGGGCATCACCTTTCGGCAATTCTGCCACTACATCAACCTCGCCCCGCGCGACGCGATGGACCCGCATTGGGCACCGCAGTCGCGCTATCTGGAAACCTTGCGCTGGGACCACCTGTTCCGCATCGACAACATCGACGCCTTTGAACGCTTTGTGCTGGATCGCTGCCCCGAGAATCTGCAGAATGTGCGGCTGGGGATGCGCAACGTGGCCCCGCGCAACAAAAAGACAGTGGACGCAAAGCTGGCCGACACGCCGCCCAAGCAGTTGGACAAATACGCCAACCTGCCCAACGAAGTCATGCTGACCCCCGACATCGAGGATTTCATCCGCGATTACTTTGCGCTGGATTACATGCTGCTGGAGCGGTGCGAGGGCTGACAGCCGCTCCGCGCGCCGCCGGTCAAGACCCATACCGTGACAGAGCCCGCAGAGGTGGCGGCAGGGCGCCAGGGCGGTTACAGCATCAGTCCCACGTACATGCGAACGGTACAGGGGCGGGCCCCGGCCTCACGATCGGAGCGGCTCTGGCGCTGCTCCACAGTGATCGCACAGTGATGGGCGTGATGGGTGACGGAGAATTTCTGCAAGGCGTCACTGCTCTGTGGACGGCGGCCCACTACCAGATCCCAGCGCTTTTCATCATTTCCAATAATCGTTCAAATTATAACGACGAGATCCACCAAGCCGCGATGGCGAAGGAACGCGGAAGACCGCCGCAGAACAGGTGGGTCGGCCAGCAGATTGACAAGCCCGCACCGGATCTTGCGGCGCTTGCGCGTGCGCAAGGAGTCGACGCAGAGGGACCGGTCAAGAATGTGCCCGATCTCATGGCGGCAATCGAGCGCGGCCTCGCGGCCGTGGACGCCGGAAAACTGTATCTGATCGATGCCCATGTCGCGCTTGGATACACCAAGAAAATCGTGACCCGCGGGCATTGAGGATAGGATGAAACTAATGGACATTCAATCGGTTCTTCCAGCCAAACGTGATCTTTACTACGGCGGCGCATGGCACAAGCCGTCGGGCGGCTATGTCGATGTCGTCAACCCATCGACAGGCGAAAGTCTTGGCCCGGTTGCGCAGGCCGACCAAGAAGATGTTGCCAAGATCATTGCCGCCGCGCGCGCGGGATTTGAGCAGTGGCAAGGGACTTTGCCAAAGGAGCGTTCTGGAGTCTTGCGAGAGATCGCCAGAATCATTCGCGCCAATGCAGAGGAGCTCGCCCTGCTTGATGCGGCCAATTGCGGCAATCCAGTTACCGCGCTATTGCGCGATGCGGAAAACTCGGCCTCCAAGCTCGATTATTTCGCCGGTGTCGCGCTCGAGGCGAAGGGGAGCACGATCCCTGCGGGCGAGGACATGATGTGCATGACTGTCCGAGAGCCTTGGGGGGTGTGCCTGCGTATTGGCGCCTTCAATCACCCCATCTCCTTCGCCGGAGGCAGGATCGGCGCACCCCTTGCCACGGGCAATTCCGTCATTCTCAAACCATCTCCGCAGGCGCCGCTCTCGGCGCTGCGCATTGCCGAACTTATCGAGGGGATCGCACCACCGGGGGTGATCAATTTCGTCACCTGTGGGCTGGAGGCCACTCAATCTTTCGTTGCAGATCCCAAGGTTGATATGGTCTCCATTGTCGGGAGCATTAACACCGGGCGCGCGGTCGCGAAGGCCTGTGCGGACAGGCTGAAGCCAATGATCTGTGAGCTCTCGGGAAAGAATGCGCTGATCGCCTATCCCGATGCGGATATTGCTCGCACCATCACGGGGGCGGTACGGGGAATGAACTTCACATGGTGTGGGCAGTCTTGTGGCTCGACTTCACGCCTTTTCGTTCACGATTCCATACATGATCAAATCGCCGAAGGCGTGATCGAGGCGTCCAAACGGTTCAAACCCGGAATCGCAACCGACAAGGCAACCAATATGGGTGCGATCATTTCAAAGCCTCAGTTCGACAAGATCATGGGCTATAACGAACTGGGCAAGAAACAAGGCGCCACACTCCGCCTTGGTGGGCAACGTGCTAGCGGGGCCGAGCTTGCCAATGGATATTTTATCGAACCCACGGTTTTTACTGATGTCACTCCTGATATGGCGATCGCACATGAAGAGATCTTCGGTCCGGTGCTTTCGATTATTCGCTGGAGCGATGAAGAAGAGATGTTGGCGCATGTGAATTCTGTCGACTATGGCCTTACAGCGGCCATATACACGCAGGATGTCTCGCGTGCGCACCGGGTGGCGCGCAAAGTACAATCCGGCTTTGTGTGGATTAACGACACCTCTTCGCACTATCTCGGTGCGCCTTTTGGCGGCTACAAGCTATCAGGTGTGGGGCGAGAGGAATCCATCGAAGAACTGCTTGCATTTACCCAGATCAAGACGGTCAAAATCGCGCTTTAACGCCCATAGCGCCCCTGTTCGGCAGGGGCGCAGTTTTGAGGGTAGCGTGCACTCGCGTACAGCGTTTGTTTCAACCACTTTGAAGTGTCACCGGATGCGCACAGTAGAAGTGTCCCACAGGGGCGCTGACGGGAGCGCCGCTTGGCAGGGCGGAGAGCTCACATATCGTAGCCTGGCCGGCTGCGCGGGCCTCTCGCTCGGCGTGTTTTTGGGCGTAGTAGGCGTCGAGTTTCGATGGTCATTCTGGTGATTTGCGGCCGGTGGGTTCGTAGCGCGTCCGCTACTTTCCGGCACGCGGTTTCTTGGGCGGCGCCTTGTCCTGCTCTTCCTTGATGAACTCGAGCACCGCGCTCAGATTCTTGTTCTCGGTGATCGCGGCGTGGGTCACGCGCTGATCCTTGTCGAAGGCGGAGTAGGGGAGAGAGAGACTCCCTTCCATCGAAACTCCAGCCGACCTTCGGGAAACTCGTAACTGTCCATGTATTTGCCGGGCAGGCCGCGCGTGACGTCGTTCTCCTCGAGGAGGATGCGCCGTCGTTCGTAGAAGAACGCCAGCTGCTGGCTGACATAGCGTTCGTCGCGCAAACACAGGATGTCCCGCAGGCGATCCGGCTCGATATTGAGCGCACGGTGCAGGTTGTCCGGGCGGCGCGGCGCCTTGGCGAACTTCGCGTTGTAGCGCTCGACAAAGTTGAGCAGGAAGGCATTGCCTGCCTCCAGGTCCGAGATACCGGCAAACCGGGTTTTGCGTTCGACCAGTGAAGCTACATTCATTGTGCCCTGAGACCGCTCAAAGATCATCAGATCGCCTTCCCATTCGCCAAATGTCTCGCGCGTCTTCACGTAGTATGGGCGTTCATGGATCGACCGATCCGGCGGAAACACCTGGCCTCTGGGCCGTCTGGCATAGCGTGGCTGCCGTTTCTTGCGCCGACTGGGAAGATGGCGCGCCAGTTCTTCGGATTGGCCTTCAGCGCTGTAAACGTACGCGTAAATCGTTTCGTGACTGATCCGGATTGGCTGACCATCGTATCCGAGGCGTCCGGCGATCTGCTCTGGCGTCCAGCCTTCTTTCAGTCTGTCGATCACGTGACCGCGCAACGCATCCAAACGGATCAATTTCCGGCGCCGTGCCCGCCGTTCAGACGCGTTTCTTTGAGCGACCATTCCATAGTAGCCGTTCAGATACGGCAGCTCATCATCGGTGAAATGGTTCCGCTTGATCTCGCGGTAGACGGTCGAGCGATGCCTGCCAATCTCAGCTGCGATCTTGCTCACCGGCATTTTCGCATTCAGCATGTCTTCGATTGCGCGTCTCTCACGCAAATCCAGTTCTGTGTGGGCCATGTCCGTTCTCCTTGCTTTTCAGCAAGATAGGGGAATTGTCGCAACCCATTTTAGAATGTGCCTCTGCGCACAAGCAAAAGCCAATAATCTTGATTATGTAATATTTCTAGAAATCCGGCGGACTTTTCGAAGTGGATTCCGTCAGCCCGCACCCGCGACGCGCAGGCCTGCCGCACCGCTGACCACAGGTTTGCATTCTTGCCCCGCAGGACCGGTTGCTCTACCCGCAACTCAAGTCAGGGAGACGCCGATGACATTGCCGCAAACACTGCCCGAAACGATGAAGGCCATGGTACTGACCGGCCACGGCGGGCTGGACAAGCTAGAGTGGCGTGAGGATATGCCCCTGCCCAAACTCGCCCCCGGCGAGGTGCTGATCAAGGTTGGCGCGGCGGCGGTCAACAACACCGACGTGAACACGCGCACCGGCTGGTATTCCAAGACGGTGACCGGCGACACGAACTCTGCCGCCGCCGCAGGCTATGACGACGCGCCAGAGGATGGCGGCTGGTCCGGGGCGCTGTCGTTCCCGCGCATTCAGGGGGCCGATTGCTGCGGGCGGATCGTGGCTGTGGGCGACGGCGTCGATGCCGCGCGCATCGGTCAGCGCGTCCTGCTGCGCCCGATGTACCAACCGGCAGGCGGTGCGGCGGATGCGCTGGAGACCTTTGGCTCGGAACGCGACGGGGGGTTTGCCGAATACACCACCACCGCCGCAAAAGAGGCGGTCCCGGTCAACAGCCCGCTATCGGACGTGGAGTTGGCCAGCTTTCCCTGCGCCTTTTCCACCGCCGAGGGGATGATCCAGCGCGTCAATCTAGCGGCCGAACGTGTGCTGATCACCGGTGCATCCGGTGGTGTCGGATCGGCAGCGATCCAGCTGGCGAAACGGCGCGGCGCACATGTGACCGCCGTGACCAGCGCGTCCAAGGCCGAGGCGCTGCGCGCTTTGGGGGCGGATGAGACCCTGAACCGCGACGCAGAGATCCCCGATCAAGGGTTTGACGTGGTGCTGGATCTGGTCGGCGGTGAGGCATGGTCGGGCGTGCTGCACGGGCTGCGCCCATATGGCCGTTATGTGACCTCCGGTGCCATCGCCGGGCCGATTGTGCCGCTGGATCTGCGCACGCTGTACCTGCGCGACCTGACCCTGCTGGGCAGCACCCGCCAGCCCGCCCGCGTGTTCACCGATCTGGTTGGATATATCGAACGGGCAGAGATCCGGCCGACGCTGGCCGAAACCTATCCCCTGCACGATCTGCGCGCCGCGCAAGAGGCGTTCCTGACCAAGGCGCACATCGGCAAGATCGGCATCACCCTGCCCTGAGCGGGCAGGGTGCGTGTTTCAGTCCAGCAGCACCGACGGCAACCAGAGCGAGACGGCCGGCACATAGGTGACCAGCATCAGCGCCACAAAGATCGCCAGATAGAACGGCCAGATCGTCTTCAGCGCCTGCTCGATCTTGATCTTGCCTACGGCGCAGCCAACGAACAGACAGGTTCCGACCGGCGGCGTACACAGGCCGATACCAAGGTTGATCAGCAGCATGATCCCGAATTGCGTCGGGTCCATGCCCAGCCCCTTGGCGATCGGCAGGAAGATCGGCGTACAGATCAGGATCAGCGCCGCCATGTCCATGATCATGCCAAGGATCAGCAGGATCACGTTGATCATCAGCAGGATGATGATCGGATTGTCCGAGATCGTGACCAGCAGATCCGACAGTTTCGCGGGCACCTGATACAGCGCCAGCAGATAGGCGAATGAGCTGGCAAAGGCGATCAGCACCATGACCATGGCGGTGGTGCGCACAGCGCCCACAACAGAGGTGCGGAACCCCTCCCACGTCAGGCTGCGGTAATAGAAGGTGGTCAGCAACAGCGCATAGATCGCGCCGAATGCGCCGGATTCGGTCACCGTGAACACACCCGACAGGGTGCCGCCCACGATGATCACAGCGGTGAAAAAGCCGGGGATCGCATCGCGCGCCGTCTCTCCGACCACTTTCCAGCCGGGGAACGGCTCTGACGGGTAGTTGTGTTTCACCGACAGGATATAGGCGGCCACGGCCAGGCTGACGCACATCAGCACGCCGGGCAGAACCCCCGCAAGGAACAGCTTGGACACGGAAATCCCGCCGCCCGCCGCCACCGCAAAGATGATCATGTTGTGGCTGGGCGGGATCACGATGCCCGCAATCGACGAGGTCACCGTCACGTTGACGGCGAAATCCGGGCGATAGCCGCGTTCCTTCATCACCGGCACCAGCAGCGACCCGAGGGCAGAAATATCCGCGACGGCAGAACCGGAAATCCCGCCGAACAGCATGGACGAGAAGATGTTGACCATGGCCAACCCGCCCTTGAGATGCCCGACAAGGGCCGAGGCCATCTTGACCAGCCGTTTGGCGATCCCGCCATGCAGCATGATCTCACCGGCAAAGATAAAGAACGGAATCGCCAGCAGCGAGAACACCGATACCCCGGCGGTCGCCCGCTGAAAGGTGATCAGCATCGGAAAGCCTTCGTACCAAAAGGCACAGGCGGCGGCGATGCCCATGGCAAAGGCCACCGGCATCCCGATCACGACGCCGACAAAGAAGGCGCCCAGAAGAATTGTCAGACCCATCAGAAATCCTCCAGCCGTTCAGGCGACCAGGCCTTGAACCGCAGGATGCGCACCAGTGCCCGCAATCCGGCAAACAACAGGGTCAGCGCCCCCAACGAGGTGATCGCCCCGGTGCGCACGCTTTCGGGAACGTTCAGCATCGGCAACAGGGTGTCCCAGCCAAACCGCATCAGGGTGAGTCCGGCAATCAGCATCACCGCGCCAAAACCGGCAAGGATCAGGTCGATCACGATCATCAGCACCTTTTGCGCCGGGATCGGCATCATGTCGCGAAACAGGGTCACGCCGATATGGGTGTCGTCCTTGAGACCCGCCGCCGCCCCCAGAAAGGCGATGTAGCAGACCAGCAGCAGGGCCAGTTGTTCGACCCATGTGGGCGTGACGTTCAGCATGTAGCGGCCAAAGACCAGCCAGCCAAAGGTGGCGACCAGCACAACCAGCGCCACGGAGGCGATAAACAGGCAGAGCGACCGAACACGGCCAAGCGCCCGTTCGATCGCCAGAAAAAGGGGCGGTTCGGGTGTCATGAGGGGGGCTTTCAAACATGGCCGGCATAGGCGACCGGGCCCACCGCGCGCGGCGGCAGGCCCGGTGCGGGTCCGGATTACTCGGCGTTGCGGATCAGGTTGACCAGATCGGTCAGCGCCGGGTTGTCGGCCAGGAACTTGTCATAGACCGGGGTCATGGCGGCCTGGAACGGGGCCTTGTCGGCGATGGAGTTCACCACCGTGCCACCGGCTTGGACGATTTCCATGCTGGCGGCTTCGCGATCAGCCCACAGCTCACGCTGGTACTCGGCGCTGGCGCGACCTGCGGCCTTGACGATCTCCTGCTGTTCCGGGGTCATCTTTTCCCAGGTCTTCAGCGACATGCACAGGCACTCGGGGATGATCAGGTGCTCGGTCAGCGAGTAATACTTGGCGACCTCAAAGTGGCTGGTCGACTCGTAGGACGGCGGGTTGTTCTCTGCCCCGTCGACGACGCCAGTTTTCAGCGACTGATACACCTCGGCAAAGGCCATCGGTGTGGCGTTTCCGTCCATCGACTCGATCATTTTCACGAACAGGTCGTTGGACATGACGCGGACTTTCAGGCCCTCGACATCCGCGGGCGTGTTGATTGGACGGACAGAGTTGTAAAAGCTGCGCGCGCCAGCCGCGTACCATGCCAGCGGCATGATGCCCTTGTCGATCATGCCTTCGCCGATCGCATCGCCGACCTCACCGTCCATCAGGCGGTACATGTCGGGGATCGACGAAAAGATGAAGGGCAGCGACACGACGTTGGTTTCCGGCACGGCCTGACCCATCGGTCCAAGGCTGAATTCACCGAAATCCATGACGCCAAGGCGCATCTGTTCGATCGCATCGGGCTGCGAGCCCAGAACGCCGTTGTGATAGACCTTGCCGGTGATCTCGCCGCCGGTCTTTTCGGCCACTTCGGCCAGAAAGCTCTCCATCGCGATGGAGACGGGGTAGTCCTCGACGTGGATGTTCCATCCGCGCAGTTCCAGAGCGCTTGCGCCGGATGCAAAGCCAAAGGCCAGTGCGGCAGCGGCAGTTGTGCGGGTGATGCGGGTCAGAATGGTCATTCGAATCCTCCCAGAAGGCATGTGATGGAGCCTGCGCCTCCTCTGCCCAGGCCCTCCGAGTCGCACCATGCTGGTATTTCATCTTGCATACAAGAAGTAATTTTAAGGATTTGACGACGGACAGGCAGGGCGGGGCAAGACGGCTGAGAGAAGACTGGCGACGATTGAGAGAAGTTCAGGGCAGGCCCCGGCCCGAGGCGATCAGTCCTGATCGCCGAAATAGGCCGCACTGTTGACGCGGATCGCCTCGATCGTCTCATCCAGCCGCGACAGGTGCAGCATCCCGGCCTTGACGGCGC
This sequence comes from Antarctobacter heliothermus, assembly GCF_002237555.1. Taxonomy (NCBI): domain Bacteria; kingdom Pseudomonadati; phylum Pseudomonadota; class Alphaproteobacteria; order Rhodobacterales; family Roseobacteraceae; genus Antarctobacter; species Antarctobacter heliothermus. The sequence goes on from NZ_CP022542.1 coordinate 101,066, forward strand.
TCTCGGCATCCCCCGCCTTGAGCGCGGCGACCATGGCCTCATGATCGCGGATCAGCTCTGGCATGCGTCTTTCCTTGGCAAGGCTCAGAACGCACAGCCGGTCGACCTTTTCCTTCTCTGTCTTGATGATATCAAAGGCATAGGGCACGCGGCCAATGTCGCAGATCGCCTTGTGGAAATCATAATCCAGCTGCCCAAACTCGGCAAAATCCCGTTCAGCGTACGCCTTTTGCTGCAAGGCAATACAGGAATCCAACTGAAAACCCGCCGCCACATCACAGTGTTTGGCCGCCTCCCGCAGCGCCGCCGCCTCGACCGCGGCGCGGACAAAACGGCTTTTCTCGATGGCCTTGGCAGAGAACTTCTTGACCTCGGTCGCCTTTTTGGGCCGCACCAGGATCAGATCCGCGCTTTCCAACCGGCGAAAGGCATCGCGCACCGGCTGCCGCGACACCCCGAACTGCGCGGCAATATCGGTCTCCGAAATCCGGGTGCCCGGCAGCAGACGCATCGCCGTGATCTCGCGGTACAAGTAATCGACGATGTCATCGACGCTGCTGCGGCGGTCTTTCGGCAGGGTGTCTTGCTTGCTCATACGCGCTCCTTCGGGGCCGAAATACTGTCCCCCGCACCCGCCGTAAAAGACCAGTCCGGGCTGTGCGGTCCGGTGTCTTACGTCTCGGGATAGGGGCATGCTATTGGTATCCCATCTCGGATACAAGATGTTTGGGATGAACGGTGCTACCGCCTGCGCGTCTTGCTCCGCGAGGCGATGACCCCTTTGCCAAGCTCCAGCGTATACCGCTCCAGCGCGATCAGCACGCTGTCCGCCGCCGCCCCGTCGCGGGCCTCTATCGCGTCGGCCAGCTGGGTGTGCAGGTCGACGATCTGCGCCCGTGAGCGCGATCCATAGGTGATCATGTTCATCAGCGGCTGCATCGCCTCGACCGCCCCGGCCAGCTGGTAGGACAGGATCGGGTTCGCCGCCGCATCCACCAAAGCCCGGTGCAGCGTCACATCGGACGCACAGAATGCCTCATCGCTGAGGGCGGGCTGGGTCTGACGGTGGATCTCTGCCCGCATGGTCGCCAGATCGTCGGCACTGCGGCGGGCGGCGGCCAGCGCGGTGCAGGATTTCTCCAGCGCAAAGCGCGCCTCGCAGGCGACATCGAAATCGACCTCGTTGATGGTCAGCAGCAGGGTCGAGGTGCTGGCGTGCGACACCTGCGCCTCGGGATAGGACAGCCGCCGCACAAAGGCCCCGCCAAAGGCGCCGCGTTCGGTGCGGATCAGCGATTGCGCCGCCAGCCGCTTGAGCGCCTCGCGCACCGTGGGCCGCGACACCTGAAACGTCTCGGCCAGATCAGATTCAGAGGGCAACCGGTCATCGGCAATCAGGTCGCCGGACAAAATGGCGTCCCGGATCGCCTTGGCGATCTGCGCGGGCAGGTCAGGCTGCTGCTTTTCTTTGCTTCTTTTCATTTGTCTTACATTTAATTGTCAGGCAGTTTAATCGCAAGCCCCGGTTCGGTGTTCGGGAAGAGGAGAGGCACCTTGCTTGCACTGCGTATCAGATCGCTTCGCGGCGCGCACTGGCTGGCCTTTTTCGCGGGTCTTCTGGTGGCTTGGGGCCTGCTGTTCTGGATGGCCATCCCCGGTGATCTGCGCACGCTAGAGGCGACCTATGGCGCGTCGCTCATCGACATCCTGTGTGGCGGCGCGTTTGGCGCGTCTGGTTTTGTCGCGGCCTTTGCCATGTGGGCGCTGATGGGGGCGGCGATGATGGCCCCCACCGCCCTGCCCGCGCTGGCCACCTATGACGACCTGTCCAATGTCGCACAGACCGGCTTTGGTAAGCTGCTCGGCGGCTATCTGGCCGCGTGGCTCGGGTTTTCCGCACTGGCCGCCTGCGCGCAGGTGGCGCTGTACCAGTTGGGACTGGTCGGCGCGCTGGGGCAAAGCCTGTCGGTGCCGCTGACCATGGCGCTGCTGATCGGCGCAGGCGCATACCAGTTCAGCGCCCTGAAACAGGGCTGCCTGTCGCGCTGCCGCGCGCCACTGACGTTTTTCATGCAGCACTGGGACGAAGGACCGTTCCGCAACGGGCTGCGCCTTGGTCTGGATTGCATCGGCTGTTGCTGGGCCTTGATGCTACTGGGCTTTGTCGGCGGCACCATGAACCTTGCCTTCATGGGGGTGGGGATGCTGCTGATGACGCTGGAAAAGCTGCCCCAGATCGGGCGCTACCTGACAAGACCGCTGGGCGGGGGGCTGATCGCCGCCGGGCTGGCGCTCCCCTTTTTCTGACACCTTCCGAACCCCAAGGAGACCGCCGATGGCCCTCGACGCCGCCACCATTCCCGACTGGACGCTCAAGGGTGAGCTGATCCTGAACTGCAACTGCACCGTGTTCTGCCCCTGCGTGGTCAGCCTTGGCAAACACCCCCCGACCGAGGGCTACTGTCAGGCTTGGGTCGGCATCCGTATCGACGAAGGGGCCTATGGCGACACCGATCTGTCTGGCCTGAACGTCGGGTTGATCATGGACATCCCCGGCAACATGGGGCGCGGCAACTGGAAGGCCGCCGCCTATATCGACGACCGCGCCAGCGACGCGGCCTATGACGCGCTTGTGGCGATCTTCAGCGGGGCGGCACGCGGCACCACCGGCCTGTTCGGCATGCTGGTCAGCGAATTCCTTGGCGCCGAACGCGCGCCGGTCAGCTTTGAGACAGAGGGCAGCGCCCGCCGCCTGATGGTCGGCAAAAAGATCCAAGGCGAAATCGTGCCGGTGACCAACGCCAGCGGCAAGGAAACCGTGGTCAGCAACACCGACTACTGGATGGGATCGGACATCACCGTCGCCACCGCCACCAAGGGCCGCGTGCGCGCCCATGGCCGGGTCTGGGACTTTGACGGCCGCTCGGCCGAGATCTGCCAGATCGACTGGCGCGGCCCGCGCTGACCGCCTGCACACCCCGCATCACCGCCTTGGAGTATTGGCAGATGGCCCTTCTTTCCCCTTCCCGGCGCTTGCGGCGGACCCCGTTTTCGGACGGGGTCGAGGCCGCCGGAGTACAAGCCTATACTGTCTACAACCACATGCTTCTGCCGACGATGTTCCGCTCCATCGAAGAGGATTACCGCCATCTCAAAAGCGCGGTGCAGATCTGGGACGTGTCCTGCGAACGGCAGGTCGAATTGCGCGGCCCCGATGCCGGGCGTCTGGTGCAACTGCTGACCCCGCGCGACCTGCGCCCGATGCTGCCGGGACAGTGCTATTACATCCCCATCGTCGATGAGACCGGCGGGATGCTGAACGACCCGGTGGCGGTGAAACTGGCTGAAGACCGCTGGTGGATTTCCATTGCCGACAGCGATCTGCTGTACTGGATCAAGGGGCTGGCCTATGGCTATCGCCTTGACGTGCTGGTCGATGAACCGGACATGTCGCCGCTGGCCATTCAGGGGCCAAAGGCGGATGATCTGATGGCGCGGGTCTTTGGCGACGTGGTGCGTGACATCCGGTTCTTCCGGTTCATGCATCTGGATTTTCAGGGCCGCGACATGGTTGTCGCGCGCTCTGGCTATTCCAAACAGGGTGGGTTCGAAATCTATGTCGAGGGAGGCGACATCGGCATGCCGCTGTGGCACGCGCTGATGGAGGCGGGCCGCGATCTGGATGTGCATGCGGGCTGTCCCAACCTGACAGAGCGGATCGAGGCGGGATTGCTGTCCTACGGCAACGACATGACCGACGACAACACGCCGCATGAATGTGGTCTGGGCCGGTTCTGCAACACCCAGACGGCAATCGGTTGCATCGGGCGCGACGCGCTGCTGCGCGTCTCGACCGAAGGGCCGGTCAAACAGATCCGCGCCATCTCTATCGGTGGCGACAGGGTGCCGGGCTGTGACCGCTATTGGCCGATCAAGGCGGGGTCCAAGACGGTGGGGCGGATCTCTTCGGCGGCGTGGTCGCCGGATTTCAACACCAACGTCGCCATTGGTATGGTGCGCATGACCCATTGGGACGAAGGCACCGACCTGACGGTCGAGACCCCGGATGGCGCGCGCCCCGCCACCGTTCACGAAAAATTCTGGGTATAGGAAAAACATGATGTTCAAGGCTCTGCTTGTTGAAAAGAACGAAGACGGAAAAACCTCTGCCGCAGTGCAGGAGATCCGTGAGGACCAACTGCCCGAGGGCGATGTAACGGTCGCCGTCGAGTATTCGACGGTGAACTACAAGGACGGGCTGTGCATCGGGCCGGGCGGCGGTCTGGTGCGGACCTATCCGCATGTGCCGGGCATCGATTTTGCCGGCACGGTCGAGACCTCCGACGACGACCGCTACAAACCCGGCGACAAGGTGGTGCTGACCGGCTGGCGCGTGGGCGAGAACCGCTGGGGCGGCTACGCGCAAAAGGCCCGCGTCAAGGCGGACATGCTGGTGCCGCTGCCCGAGGGGCTGACACCGCGGCAGGCGATGGCCGTGGGCACCGCCGGTCTGACCGCGATGCTGGCGGTGATGGCGCTGGAGGATCAGGGGATCAAGGACGGGCCGGTGCTGGTCACCGGGGCTGCGGGTGGTGTCGGATCGGTGGCCACCGCCATTCTGGCCAAGCTGGGGCACGAGGTTGCCGCCGTCACCGGACGCCCGGAGCAGGGCGACTATCTGCGCGGCCTTGGCGCGACACAGATCGTCGCCCGCGACGAGCTGACCGAAGTCACCCGCAAACCGCTGGAGGCAGAGGTCTGGGGCGGATGCGTTGACGCCGTGGCAGGCGCGATGCTGGGCCGGGTGCTGAAACAGATGCACTACGGCGCATCGGTTGCCGCCATCGGTCTGGCGGGGGGCGCGGTGATCGAGGGCGCGCTGATCACGCCGTTTATCCTGCGCGGCGTCAATCTGCTGGGCATCGACAGCGTGATGCAGCCCTATGACAACCGCGTCCGCGCATGGCAGCGCATCGCGCAGGATCTGCCGATGGACAAGCTGGAAAGCATGGTTCAGCCCGCCACCCTGTCAGACCTGCCGCAACTGGGCCGCGACATCCTCAAGGGTCAGGTCAAGGGCCGCGTGGTGGTCGACGTCAACGCCTGACGACAGACGGGCGGCGGGGCATCCCCCGCCGCCCGGGACAGTCAATTCGCCGGAATCCCCTTGGGCAGCATCATCCGTTTCTGCGCCGCAATCCGGAACGGCGCGTTGGGCGCGCCGTAGCCGCCGTAACCGTCCACCCGCTGCACCACCTCGAAAAAGAAGCCGTTTTCGAAGGGCCGGGAATAAAACTGCAAAAACCCGCCCTGTGCGTCCTCGTCATAGAGGATGTCATGCGCCTGCAATTCCGCCAGCCGCGCGTCGTCCAGCGCAAACCGCGCCTTGAGATCCTTGTAATAGTTGGTCGGCATCGGCAGCGGCTCAAACCCCAGCGCCGCCATGTCGCGCGCCGTCGCCAGAATATCGTCGCTGGCAAAGGCCACATGCTGCACCGCACCGCCAAAACTGCCCGCCAGAAAGCCGCCCGCCAGCGTGCGGTGGGTTTCGGCCCCGTTCAGGGTGATCCGCACGGCCCCGTCGGGGCCATGGATCGCCTGACTGCGCACCAGCCCGTCCGGGTCGATCACATCGGTCATCACCGACCGCTGCATGTCAAAGATCGTGGTGTAGAACAGCGCCCAGCTGAGCATTTCGTCATAGCTCATGGTTTCGGCCAGATGGTCGATGCGGGTCAGCCCCGCGGCCTGCACGGCAGAGCCTTCCTCGGGGCGGAACTCGACCGACCAGACATCCGACAGCCCGCTGTGCGCATCCAGAAAATGCATCACGCTGCCGCCAACGCTGCGGATGGCGGGAATGTCCAGTTCACCGGGCGCGACCGGCTGATGAAACAGCGTCGCCCCCAGCGCCTTGGCACGTTGCGTTGTCTGCGCGGCACTCGCCACCCGCAGCCCCACGTCACACAGGCTGGTGCCGGTGGTGGTGTAGACCGAATTGGCAAAGCCGGTGGTTTCCTTGTTCAGGACCACCCGGATCTCGCCCTGCTGCCAGAGCGACACCTTTTTGGAGATGTGATTGCCGATATGGGTGAACCCCATGGTGCGCAGCAGCGCCTGCAGCGCCTCCGCCTCGGCCCCGCGAGTGGCAAACTCGATGAATTCGACCCCCTCGACCGTGACCCGCGCGGGCATCTCGGGCAGGTCGACACGGATGTCGGGTTCCGCCCGGCGCACGTCGTCCATCGTCGCCACCAAAGACCGATAGCCATCGCGCGCCAGTTCCAGCGGACGACCGCTGCGAAACTGGTCGTTGAAGATCTCAAGGCTGATCCAGCCGTCATAGCCCGTCGCCGCCACCGCGCGCATGAAGTCGGTCACCGGCAGGTCGCCCTCACCGGGCATGTTGCGAAAGTGGCGCGACCAGTACAGCAGATCCATGTCGATCTGCGGCGCGTCGGCCAGTTGGACAAAGGTGATCTTGTCCGACGGGATGCGGCGGATGGTGTTGGGATCGATCCGCCGCGCCAGCGTGTGAAAACTGTCCAGGATCACCCCGATATTGGGGTGATCGGCGCGGCGCACGATCTCCCACGCGTCGCGGTGGTCATTGACGTGCCGCCCCCATGCCAGCGCCTCATAGCCGACCTGGATGCCGTAATCGGCGGCAATTGCCCCCAGTTCGGCAAAATCCTCTGCGGCGCGGTCAATGCCCCCCAACGCCTGCGGGTGGGTCGAGGAACAGATCAGGATACGGTCGGTGCCCAGTTCTGCCATGGTGTCGAACTTGTGCCGCGCGCGGTCAAAGGCGCGGCGGCGCAGATCGCCGGTCAGCCCCTCAAAGTCGCGGAACGGCTGGAACAGCGTGATCTCCAGCCCCTGATCGCGGATCATGTCGCCGATCTGGCGCGGGCTGCCCGCATCGGCGATGAAATCCTGCTCAAAGATCTCGATGCCGTCGAACCCGGCCTTGGCAATCGCCGTCAGCTTTTCCCGCAGGGTGCCGGAAATCGAAACAGTCGCGATCGAGGTTTTCATGCCACTTCCTCCGTCTGGGTCAGCAGGGCGGTGCGCAGCGCAGGCTCATCCAGCGGCAGACCGGCAAAATGCGCCCATGCGTGCACGCCTTGATAAAAGAACAACTCATAGCCGGACAGGATCGTCGCCCCGGCGGCGGCGGCATCGGTCAGGAATTGCGTGTCGACCGGCGTATAAACCGCGTCAAAGGCCCAGCCCGCCCCCGCCATCGCGGCCTTGGGCAGCGGCGTGCCGTCATGACCCACCATGCCCACAGGGGTGCCGTTCAGCAGCCCCTCGGCACCCTTGGCCGCCTGTTCGGGGTCGCCCATCGCAACCACGCGCACCCCCTGCCCCAGCGCGCCCAATTCTGCCGCCAGTGTCTCTGCCTTGGCCATATCGCGGTCCACCAGCCGGATTTCCTGCGCCTTCAGCGCCACCAGCGCAAAGGCCAGCGCGCGGCCCACGCCGCCGGTGCCGATCAGACAGCAGACACCGGGCGCCGCGTCCCCGCGCGCCCCGCGATAGGCCGCCATAAAGCCGGTGTAATCGGTGTTCTGGCCCTTGGGGCCATCCGCCTCGAACAGCACGGTATTCACCGCCCCGATGGCCCGCACCAGCGGATCATCGACAGTGACCTTGGCAGCGGCGCGTTCCTTATAGGGATAGGTCACGTTGATACCGCGATAGCCGCACGCTGCGCACTGGGCAAAGACGGTGTCAAAATCCGCGCCCATGTCCTTGGGGATCAGCCGGTCATAGCGCACCACCATACCGTTCTGCCGCCCCCCCAGCCGGTGCAGCAACGGGGTGCGGGACCGCCCGATATTGTCGCCGATCAGTCCCAGTTTCAGGTCGGGCGTGTCCGTCATGGTCTCAGGCCTCCTTGCCAAAGATGCGCGCCTTGCCCCAGCGCCAGACCGGCGTCTGTGACACAAAGATCAGGATCACCGCGACAAACAGCACCAGCGACAGCGGGCTGGTCACGATGCCCTCAAAGAACCGGCCCAGATCCTCGCGCTCTGAAATGATGGCCCGGCGCCAGTTGTCATCCAGCAGCCGCGACAGGATCACCCCCAGAATGACCGGCCCCAGCGGATAGCCGTAGTGGCGCATGAAGTAGCCAAACACGCCAAAACCCAGCATCCAGTAGACATCGGTGATCGAATTGTTCACCGCAAAGGCCCCGACGATGCTGAGCAGCATGATCAGCGGGATCATCACGCTGCGCGGCATCTCGACGATCTTGGTAAAGACGCGGATGCCGGTCAGACCGAACAGCAGCATGAAGCAGTTGGCCGTCACAAGGCAGCCGACGATGAACCAGAACATGTCGGGCTGGTCGATCATCAGCATCGGGCCGGGATTCAGCCCGTGGATGAACAGCGCACCGATCATGATCGCCGTCACCGCGTCGCCGGGAATGCCCAGCGTCATCATCGGGATGAACGCGCCGCCCACGGCGGCGTTGTTGGCGGTCTCGGGGGCCACCAGCCCCTCTATCGCGCCCTCCCCAAAGGGGCGTTCGGGCTCTTTGGTCACGCGCTTGGCGTGGTCATAGGCCATCAGCGCCGCGATATCGCCGCCCGTGCCGGGCAGCGCGCCGATCACCACCCCGATGGTCGAGGTCTGCAACGACAGCGGCAGGTGCTTTTTCACCGTCGACAGCGAGGGCACGATGCGGCTGATCTTTTGCCGCACGGCGGTCTTGTCGACGTGGTGCAGTTGCAGCAGCGCCTCAGAGACGCCGAACATGCCGATCATCACCGCGATAAAGGAAATCCCCCCCTCCATCAGCCGCAGGTCAAAGGTGAACCGCTCGGCAAAGGTCAGCGGGTCACGCCCCACCGCGCCAATGGCAAGGCCAAGCGCGCCCGCAAAGATGCCCTTGACCAGCGACCCCTGGCTGAGCGAGCCAACCAGCAGGATGCCGAGGATCGCCAGCAGCATGTAATCGCGCGGCTGAAACTTCAGCGCGAAATCCGACACGAAAGGCGCGGCCAAGGCCAGCACGCCGATGCCGACAAAGCCGCCGATGAAACTCATGACCGTGGTCACGCCAATCGCCGTGCCCGCCTCACCGCGCTGCGCCATCGGATAGCCGTCCAGCGCCGTGGCAATGGCCGAGGGCGCGCCGGGGATGTTCAGCAGGATCGCCGTGCGCGAGCCGCCGTAAACCCCGCCCATATAGATGCCGATCATCAATGAGATCGCCGGGTAGACATCCCATGAAAAGGTGAACGAGATCAGGATCGACACCGCCATCGTCACCGACAGACCGGGGATCGCGCCGACATAAATGCCCGCAAAGGTGCCCACCCCCACAAGCAGCAACAGCTGCGGCTGGCTGAACACCAGCAGGAAATCCATCAGCGCGGTCATTTTTCCCCTCCGGACATCAATGCGCGGAAAAACTGGACCACTTCGGCCTCTGGCACGATGCCCGCAGGCATCAGCACGGAAAACACGATGCGGAAGATCAGCCAGATCACCAGCAGGCTGATCAGCGAAATCCCCACCGTCCAGAGCCAGCCGCGATGCGCCAACAGCTTGACCGCAACAATCAGGAACAGCGCCGAGGTCGGCAAAAAGCCCAGCGGCCGCAGCAACAGGCCATAGCCCACCAGCAGCCCGGCAAACAGGATCACCCGCACCGGCAGGATGTCCCGCATCAGCGTCTCTGCCCGGTCCAGCGGCAGCCTGCCGGTGCGCAGCGCCACCAGTGCCGCACTGACAACCATGGCCAGACTGGCCGCCATCGGGATGGCCCCGGCAGAGGACAGTTTGTCAAATCCCGCGATGCCGTAGGCCTCCCACAGCAGGAACAGGCTGGCCGCCAACAAGATCACGGCAAAGCCCAGCTCACCGGGGCGGCGCTTGTCGGGGGTGCCTCCGGGTGTTGCGTCGGATGTGCCGTCGTGGTGGTCCGGATCTATGCGTTGCATGGGCGCCTCCTCCCGTTTGCAGCTTCATGATCGAAAAGGGGCGCCGCTGGTCGCAACGGACAGGCGGCGCCCCGAATGTCGGCAGGCCCCGCAGGGCCCGCCGATCGGTGTTATTCGCCCGGACGGGCGATGCCGAACTCCTCAGGAGAGTTCTTGGCCAGACCGGCATCCTGCAGCAGCCATGCGGTGCCCTGCTGCCACTTGGACAGGAACGCCTCGGCCTCGGCGCCGGAAATCCCCATCAGGGTGTATCCACGGCCCTCCATCAGCTCGACAAATTCGGCGTTCTGCGCCCCTTCGGCATAGGCGGCGGATAGTTTCGCCACCACGTCATCGGGCGTGCCTTTCTTGGCGAAAACGCCAAAGAACGGCCCCCAGGGCAGATAGGTGTTATAGCCGTCATTGACCTCTGTCACGGCGGGCACATCGGGCAGCCGGTCGCTGGGCGCGGTGTCCATGATGGCCAGCGGCTTCATGTTGCCGGCGCGGATGCCATCAACCGCCAGACCCAGCACAACCGGCATCACGTCAATCGCGCCGCCCTGCAGGCCGGTCAGCGCAGGACCGTCGCCATCATAGGGCACCTCGATCACGTCCAGCCCGCCCTCGACGGCACCGATCATGGCGTTGATCACCGACGGCAACCCCCCCGGCCCGGTCGAGCCAAAGCGGACCTCACCCGGATTGGCCGCGATATGGGCCATCATCTCGGCGTAGGTATCAAAGGGCGCATCGTTGTTGGCCACCAGAATGGGCGTGCCACGGGCCAGGATGTTGACCGGGATGAATTCGCCGTAATCCTTGTCGCCAAGGCCCATGATCTTGTACAGCATCGGGTTTTCCGCGCCCATCAGCACGGTGTAGCCGTCGGCATCCGCATCGGCCACATGGTTCAGCGCAATGGCACCGACCGCGCCGGTCATGTTCTGCATGACCACGTTGCCGCCCAGCACTTTTTCGGCGTGGGGCGTGACAGCCCGCATCACCGTATCGGTCGAGCCACCGGCCCCCCACTGAATGATGCCCTGGATTTCCTTTTCCGGGTACTCGGCAGCGGCAAAACCGGCCGACAGCGCCAGCGCCGCAACGGCGCCGTAAAACATGCGTTTCATGGTATCCTCCCTAAACGTCATCTCTTGTCGCCGCCGGTGTACTCCGGCGCGTAACCGGGAAATAATCGCAGCGGCGGCTCGTAACGTCAAATACCCAATCTAACCGGACATTAACATAACGTTATTTCACCGCTGCAGCCACGGCCCGTCCTCGACGGCCTTGGCCAGTTCGCGGCGGAATTGCTGGATGGTGTATTCGGCAAAGCCCGACAACACCCGGCCCTTCTTGCGCACCACATAGGTGGGAATCTTGGCCTCTTCGGTCAGCGGGCGGCGGACAACGCCGGGCATATAGACCTCGGCCACCGAAAACGCGTCGATCACCGCCACCCCCAACCCGTGCCGCACCAGACTGACCAGCGTCTGGGCAAAGCGCCCGCGCAGGGCGTGGCGCGGCGGCAGGCCCGCCTCAATGAACGGTTGCGCCAGCAGCTTGCCATAGGGGTCGGCGGGGTCGATGCCCACCAGCGGCTCGGTTGCCAGATCGTGCACCGACACACTGTCCCGCGCCGCCAGCCTGTGGCCGTCGGGCAGGATCACCACCAGCTGCCCCTCGGCGATCTGCTCATTCTCCACGGCGGCGTTGTCGACCCGCGAGCTCATGATCACAAATTCGCCGCGCTCCAGCAGCAGGTAATCCACCGTCTCCTCGATCTTGAGGATGTTGAGATCGATGAACAGATCGCCGTACCGCGCCCGCACCCGCTGCAACACCCGCGCGGCGATGAACTGCGCCACCGAGGGCGCAGAGGCAAAGGCCAGCCGCACGTCCTCGCCCTGTTGCAGCGCGCCGACCGCCTGTTGCAGGTTCTCGACGCCCTTGTAGACCTCACGCACCTGATCGAACACGGTGCTGGCCTCGATCGACGGCACAAACAGCCCGGCCTTGCGTTCGAACAGCCGGATGCCCAGCGAGTCCTCGGTGTGTTTCACAAGGCGGCTGATGCCGGGGGCCGAGACGTTCAGCATCTTGGCCGCCCCGCTGATCGTGCCGGTCATCATGACGGCGCGGATCACCTCGATCTGTCTCAGTGTCATCTCTGCCATTGCGCGGCCTCCCCGCGGATTAACCTGACGTTACGAGGAGGCAAAAACAAGCATTTGACGTTAGGCGTGTTTCGCCGAACCCTGTCCCCTGTCTGGATCAGGGGGGGTCATGAACGACGTGAGAAAGGCAGAGAACTGCGATCTGCTGGTTGTCGGCTCTGGCGCGGCGGGGCTGGCGGCGGCGGTCACGGCGGCGCAGGGCGGTTTGCGGGTGATCCTTGCGGAAAAGGCGGCCGTTCTGGGCGGCACCACCGCGTGGTCGGGCGGCTGGATCTGGGCGCCCTGCTCGGATGTGGCGCGCCGCCACGGCATTGAGGAAGACCCGGCAGAACCGCGCCGCTATCTGGCCGGGGTGCTGGGCAACAGCTTCAACGCCGGACTGGTCGACGCCTTTCTGGCCGCTGCGCCAGAGATGGTGGCGTTCATGGAGCGTCAGACCGCGCTCTGCTTTGACTGCGGCGCGCGGATACCCGACACCTATGGCCATCTGCCCGGCGCGGGTCAGGGCGGACGGTCGGTCATCGCGCAACCCTATGATGCCCGCGCGCTGGGGCCGGACATCGCCCTGCTGCGCGCGCCGCTGCGCGAGACGACGTTCTGGGGCATGACCATACAGGCCGGACCGGACCTGCGCGCCTTTCTGACCGCGACGCGGTCCTTGCGGTCGGCGGTTCATGTGGCGCAGCGGCTGGGGCGGCACCTGTGGGATCTGGCGCGCCATGGCCGGGGGATGCAACTGCGCAACGGCAACGCGCTGGTGGCGCGTCTGCTGCGCTCGGCACGCGATCTGGGGGTCGATATCCGGCCATCCCATGCGGCGGCGCGGCTGGTGACGCGCGACGGTGCAGTCATTGGCGCGGTGCTGAGCGGCCCGCAGGGGGACATCCGCATCCACGCGGCGCGCGGCGTGGTGCTGGCCTGTGGCGGCTTTCCGCATGATCTCGCCCGCCGCGCCGCCAGCTTTCCCCGTCCTGATACGCACTTGCCGCTGGCCGTGGACAGTGCCACCGGCGACGGGCTGCGGCTGGGCGAGTCCGCAGGCGGCCAACAGGCGTTGGACCTTGCGGCGGCGGGGGCGTGGTGCCCGGTCTCAAAAGTGGTTTGGCCGGGGGGTGATACAGGGGTGTTCCCGCATATCATCGACCGGGGCAAACCCGGCGTGATCGGCGTGCTCACCAATGGCCGCCGGTTCTGCAATGAGGGGCTGGGCTATCACGATTACGTCCGTGAGATGCTGGCCGCCACCGCCGACCAGCCAGAGCCCGCCTCATGGCTGGTTTGCGATCATCGCTTTCTGCGCCGTTACGGGCTGGGCATCGTGCGTCCGGCCCCCTTGCCCATTGGCGGCTGGAGCCGGGCGGGCTATCTGCGCACCGGCAAAACGCCCGCGGCCCTCGCCCGCGCCTGCGGCATCGACCCGGACGCGCTGACCGCAACCCTGACCCGTTTCAACGATCACGCCCGTCAGGGCGTGGACCCGGAATTTCATCGCGGCACAACCGCCTACATGCGGCTGCAAGGCGACCCGGATATCAGCCCCAACCCCTGCCTCGCCCCGATCGACCGTGCGCCCTATTACGCGGTGAGGGTCGTCCCGGGCAGCTTTGGCACCTTTGCCGGGCTGCAAACTGACGGCCATGCCCGCGTGCTGGACGGCACAGGCGCGCCGATCCGGGGGCTGTATGCCGCTGGCACCGACATGGCCAGCGTCATGGGCGGGCAGTATCCGGCGGGCGGCATCAATCTAGGTCCGGCGCTGACCTTTGGCTATGTCGCGGGCCGCCACGCGGCACAGGAGCACCCATGACCCGCACTCCCGAAAATCGCCTGCTGTCGCTGGCCCATCTGACCGCCATCGACCTGCCCCCGCCCGCGCTGATCCATGCCGCCGCAACCGCCGGGTTCGACGCGGTCGGCCTGCGGCTGTTGCGCGTCACGCCCACCAGCCCCGGCTATCCGCTGATGCACGACCCTGCCCTGCTGCGCGCCACGCAGGACGCGCTGCGCGCCACCGGCCTGCGCGTCCACGACATCGAATTCGTCAAGCTGGAGCCGGACACCGACCCCGCCCAGCTGTGCGCCTTTCTGGACACCGGCGCCGCCCTTGGCGCGTCTGAGGTCATCTGCGCGCCCTATGATCCCGATCTGACCCGCCTTGCTGACCGTCTGGGCGCGCTGGCCGATCTGGCCGCCGCCCGTGGTCTTGGCGTCTCGCTCGAATTCTTTCCCTGGACCGTCGTGCCCAGCCTAGAGGACGCGCTGCGCGTGGTCGAACAGGCCGGGCCGACCGTTGGCATCCTTGTGGACAGCCTGCATTTCGACCGCTCGACCAGCCGCCGTGAGACGCTGACCACCCTGCCGCCGAACCGCCTGCGCCTTGCACATCTGTGTGACGCGCGGGTCGCCCCGCCCTATACAACCGACGCCCTGCTGCACACCGCGCGCGAGGACCGCCTGCCGCCCGGCGAGGGCAAAATCGACCTTGTGGAGTTCCTGCGCGCCCTGCCCGCCGATCTGCCGCTGGGACTGGAGGTGCCGATGGCCGTGCGCACCGCCCGCGCCGGGTCGGACAGCGTGATCCGCGACACGCTACACGCCACCCGCAATCTGCTGCGCAGGCTGGACCCGCCGCCACCCCGGCGCGGGATCTGAGGCCCATCGCTTGTCTGTTACTGAACGGGGCTGCTGCGCAATTGACCGATCTCATCGGCCAGATCCTGACACAGCGCCTGCATCCTGACCGGATCGGTGTCCCGCTGCGCCTGCACCTTGAGGCCAAAGATATAGGTCTGGACCCGACGCGCCAGCCGGTCCGGTGCGCTGTCCGCGGGCAGTTCGCCCAGATCCCGGGCGCGGCGGAACGCCTCTGTCAGCGTGTCTTCGACCCGGTCGAGATGGGCCAGAACAAACTCCCGCAGCTCTGACCCTGACGGCACTTCGAGCAGGGATTTGACCAACATGCAGGCCGTCGAGGGCCGGTCGCAGGACTGCGGGGCCGCAAGGCCGCGCAGATGGGCCTGCAGCGCCGCAAGCGGCGAGCCCGCCGTGCCGATGGTGGTGTTCAGCTCATCGGCCATACGCGCGGCGTAGCGGTCAAGCGTGGCGCGGAACAGCGCCTCCTTGCTCTGGAAGGCGGCATAGATCGACCCCGGGCGCATGCCCAGCACCGCCTCGAGATCCTTCATCGAAGTCGCGTGATACCCCTTGACCCAGAACAGGGACATGGCGGCATCCAGCGCGGCATCGCGGTCATATGAGGCGGGTCGTGCCATGGCGGTCAACATAGCTTGGCCACGGGTCGAAAAGAAGACCCCGGAGACATTATTTGAGCGATCACTCAAATATTACTTGAGCAATCACTCAAGAACGACAACATGGGTGGCAGACGGGGCCCATCCCGGCCCCCATCAGAGCAAACGACAAGGAACCGCCACATGACCAAATTCGACCGTTTCGACGAAACATCCGCCCCTGCCGCCGCCGTGCCGCTGATCGAAAAGTCGAAAAAGGCCTTTGGCCGCCTGCCGGGGCTGCATTCGGTGATGGCCGGATCGCCCGCGCTGCTGGACGGTTATCAGGTGCTGCACCGGCTGTTCGCCGAACAAACCGACTTTGACGCCGACGAAAAGACCGTCGTCTGGCAGACCATCAACGTCTACCACGAATGCCACTACTGCGTGCCCGCCCACACCGGCATCGCCAAGATGATGAAGGTCGACGACGCGATTTCCGACGCGCTGCGCGACGAAACCCCGCTCCCAACAGCAAAACTGGAGGCGCTGCGGACCTTTACGCTGGCCATGCTGGACAGCCGGGGCAACCCCGACGATGCACAGCTTGAGGCGTTTTATGCCGCGGGCTATGCGCAGCGCCATGTGCTGGACGTGATCCTTGGCCTGTCGCAGAAGGTCATGAGCAACTACACCAACCACGTCGCACAGACCCCGGTGGACGAGGTGATGCAGAAATTCGCCTGGACCCCCAAAGCCGACCGCTGAACACTGACGCCCCGACATATCCGGGGCAGATCAGGGGCGCGGCTCCGGGGGATACCCCCCGGGGCGGACGCCGAACCCACCATGCGGCGGTGATCAGACGCTGATCATCGCCGCCTCTGGCTCTGCGTCCAGGAACACCACCCGCACGGCGCCATCCTCAAAGACCGTGTCGCCATCCTCGACGCGCATATGGGCCATCGCCTCACCCACGTCGGCATAGCCAAAGCCGGTCAGATCGATGCTGTCCCAAGGCTCTAGGTCCGTAACCGTCTTGTCCCCGTCCCCGGACGGCGCAAAGACAAAGGTATCCGCCCACAGGCCCCCCGACAGCAGGTCATCCCCGGCGTCGGGCCGCAACACATCATCCGGCCCAAGACCACGCATGAAGGCGATCAGATCGCCTTCGGTGCCCGCGACAAACTCGGGCGATTGCACAAAACGCTCCACCAGCGTCTCACGGGTCATGCCGTCGGCAAGCTGTGACGACCAGGCCGCAAAGCCGCCCGCATCCGGGCTCCGGTCCAGCACGTTGTTATACAGCAGCGTGATGAACTCCGCATCCGTGGTCGCGCCATAGGTGCTCTGGAACTCGGGCGAGGCCATGAACTGCGCCACCACCGTCTGGAACGCCGTGCCGCCCGCCAGCGACGTCACCCAGCCGTCCAGACCGCCCACATCCGGTTCGCGGTCGAAAATCCCGCGATACAATCTGTATACATCATCCACCCAGCTGGTCGGGTCATGGGCGACGTCGAAATCCGCCTGCGCACCGGCGCGTTTGGCCTGATGTTCCGCGCTCTCGGCGATGATCAACACCACCTCTGCGCGGCTCATGCCACCGTCCAGATTGCCCACAAGCCCATTCAGCCCCGCCGCCTGTGGGGGCCGCCCCAGCACGTTGACAAACAGCAGCGTGACAAATTCGGTGTTTGTGGTGGCACCGTAGGTGGCCTGAAACTCGGGCGCGTTTACAAACCCCGTGGCCACCTGTTCCAACGTGCGCGCGCCTGCGGCCAGCATCTTGACCCAGGCCTGATGGCCGTTCACATCCGGCTCACGGCCAAAGACCGCCGCATACAGCCGGTAAACCTGCGCCGAGACATCGGTGCCGTACAGCCCCCGTCCCTCGCCCAGCAGCACGTCGTTGCCCGCCAGCCCCATCAGGGTGTTGGCGTCATTGCCTGTCCCCTCCAGCAGGTCAGCGCCGGAGGTGCCGGTGATCTCGTCCGGGTCACCGTACAGATCGCTCAGCGCCACCTCACCATCGCCAAAGCGCACCCGCTCGATGCCCAGCAGCGACAATTCCATCCCCGGCGCGCTCAGCAGCGGGGCTGCCTGCGTGCCGCCCACCGTGACCTGATCGCGGTTCTGCGTCAGGACAAGCGTATCGGTGCCCGCGCCGCCATCGACGGTGTCGGTGCCGCCGCCTCCGCGCAGCGTGTCGTTGCCCGCGCCGCCGGCGATAAAGTCATCACCCCCCTGCCCCGTCAGCACGTCCGGCCCGCTGCCACCCGCAAGATCCAGATCCACCAGCCCGCCGGTCATGGCAAAGTTCTGCGTCACCAGCACGCTGTTGAACCGGCCCGTGTCATAGGTCAGCGGCCCCAGCGCGATGCCGATGCCGATCACCGTCAGGTCGGGATCCATCAGGTTGGCGTAATGGTTGGGGCTGTTCATCAGGCTTCTGTGCAGCAGCTCGACCTCATCAATGTAGCTGCCAGAGCCCGAGACCGACACGGCGGCGATGTTCTCGGCGCTGCGCCATGTGCCCGACAGGTCCATGTCCGCCGCGCGCATCCGGTCGGTGGGGCTGCTGCCACCGACCCCCTCATGATCAAAGGTATCACTCGCCACCATCCAGTCGCTGTGCGCCTGCGCCGAGGTGTTCAGGTTCAGCTCCAGCAGCAGCGGCTCCAGACCCTGCGCGGCACGGTCCGCGTTGATCAGATCCAGCATGTAGCGTTCAAGAGCGCTGGCGGTGGTGGTCATCTCTGGTGTCCTGTCCTGTTTCGCGCGCGAAACATTGTCTGCGGATCGCGGCATCCCTGCGGCGGGACTATACCCGCCACAGACCGTGTCGCCCATATTCCATCTGGCCGCTCAGGCACTGGCGATCATCCCTGACCGACCCGTCGCCCACCCGCGGCGTCCAGCCCCCCGCGCTAGACATTCCGCACTACGCCACCACCCCAAATGCCCAGTTGCCGTTCAGCGCGGTGCCGAGTGTGTTCTTCGCAGCCGCCAATTGTCGGAAACTGCGTGCATGGATCTGAGCAGTTGCTTCAAGGCTCCATGATCTGGGCTTCAATGAATTGTGTTTTATTCATCGGAATCCTCTCAGTCTTCCTGTCGAAAAAATTGGACGCCCTCGTTCCCTTTAGATCGGGGGGGAATTACCACGTGATCCCATGCCGATGGGACCTGTGATTCAGTTATCCATAAAAACTTGAGCATTTTTGCAGATTTTCCAGAAATTATCCGTCGGTACTTTCAGGTCGGCCTCCTAACCTTGGGATGTGGCCTGCAACAGGCAGGTAAATTCAAGGAGAAAGACTGATGAAAGACGACGCGAAAGAAATGGAAACGACTTCGGCATTGGAGCTGATCGAGGAGGTGAACGAGCGTTCGGATTTGGAACCGGAGGTGGATGAGACATTCGTGCCTGATGGCTTTGTATTAACTGAGCAGGGCCTCTATAAATTGGTACCGTTGAAAGATGGCAGTTATGACTTCCAATGGATCTGTGACTGGATTCACGTCAAGGCGTTGACAGAAAACATAGAGGGCCGTGAGAATGGCATTCTGGTTGAGCTTCGGACACGGAAGGGAACGTTGCGGGAGTTGATTGTTCTCGCGAAACACTTTTCGGGAAGTGGCACCAGGGTCATCGCCGACCTACTAGACCTCGGGTTTCAGATCGCGCCGGGGCCTGCCCGTAAAGATTTGCTGCGCGCGCTGCAGGAATGGAACCACTATCGTTGGTGCATCAGCACGACCAAACGGGGGTGGGTGAATGACAGAAATTTCATCTTGCCAGACTCATCCGTGCTGGGCCCGGGCAACTTCAAATTTGTGGAGCAGGATGTCGCGATGGGAGCCCCCAAGAATGGCACGTTGGAAGGCTGGCGCACGGAGGTCGCAAGCAAGGCACCTGGCAATCCATTGGTTATCCTCGCCATAGCCGCAAGCCTGGCCGGCCCATTGTTGGCCCAGCTTGGCCTCGAAGGTGGCGGGGTTCACTATCGTGGTGGTTCCAGCAGCGGCAAATCAACGTTGCTGAACACGGCGGCGTCTGTGTGGTACGCACCTGGCGAAGTACAATCCTGGCAGGGCACGATTTCGGGCATGGAGGCCAAGGCGGCGGCTTTCAATGGAACATGCCTTTGCCTGGATGAGTTGGCCGAGGTCTCCGCCACTGCGGCAGATACGCTGATTTATGTGTTGGCGAACGGGTCCGGCAAGGCACGTGCAAACTCACAGGGCGGTCAGGCTGAGGCAAATCGCTTTGGCTTGGTGATCCAGTCTAGCGGCGAAATCGACATAGCCACCAAACTGGCAGAGGGTGGCCGGACGGCCCAAGCCGGGCAAACGCTGCGGCTTATGGATTTGCAGGCCGATAGCCGACAGCACGGTGTTTTCGACACCCTGCATGATCTGCCAGACGGACGACGGTTCAGTGAACATCTGAAAACGAGCGCCGCCATGCACCATGGCCACGCAGGTCCCGCATTTGTCGACGCGCTGTTAAAGCGCGGGACCGTTCCGTTCATCAAAGCCCAAGGGCTTATTGCGCATTTTCTCTACACCACGAGGGAGCGTCACAAGAAATCCGTGAATGATATTGCGGACCGGGCAATGAAGCGATTTGCCGTCTATGCAGCGGCTGGTGAGCTTGCCACCGCTTATGGACTCACGGGATGGCCACCAAGGACGGCCTATGACGCAGCACAGGACATGTTCGGGCTGTGGTTGCAGGGCCAGACGACACCGGAAGAGATCGCCGAAATCGAGGCAGTGCGGCGCGTGCAGGCGTTTCTGGAGCGGCATGGTGAAGACTGCCGTGATCTTGCTCTTCCGCCACCGGATGCCGATGCGCCTTTGGTGTTCCGGAAAGACCAGTTTGCTTTTCTGCCACGAGAGACATGGTCCATGATTCATGGAAGCATGGACCCAAGAAAGGCAGCGCATGCACTCGAGACGCGGGGATTTTTGTCATTCGGTGACGGCCGGAACATGATGGCAAAAGCGCCGACCGGGTCAGGAATGTCGCGCGGATACAAAGTACATCTGAGTATCCTTGACTGGAAACCGTCGGAAATGTCGGAAAGTCGGAAAATGGTTTCCTTGTTGGTATGATCCTTACCTGCCCCGGTTATCCCGCCGGGACGATACAAAATGGACTGCCCCTCTTGGCCATCCCTGGCCGAGGGGGGCGCTGCAAATTCAATGAGACGCGCAAAAGTGTCGGATATGTCGGAAAAGTCGGAGCGAGGCCGTGATGCGGGCCTATCCGGGTCTATGGGGGAGTTGGCGTAAATACGCGCCGCAAAGCCCTGGATACATTTTTCTTGACAATATCGGAATTAATTTCGAATCGCGCATTGAAACCCCGAATCGCGATTCCAATATCGTAGATACCGGTCACCGGGGCGTTCGAATAAGCGGACGAAAAGAGAGTTCGTACCTCTCCTCCCGCCCTGACCAAAACGCTGACGGATGAGGTCAACGACATGGCTATCAACAATCTAGGCACCCAGTCGGGTGTGATCAATGCGGCGCGCCGTACTTCCCAATCGTCTCACGACGCATTTGCACGCTTTCTTGCAACTCTGCCGACGCTGATTTCCAGCGAAGCGGATGTTACCGGGTACAGCGGACAGGATCCCGCCTTGGATCATTGGATCCGGGAGGCTGAGGCCGCGCGCCAGATATCTCTCGATCAGGTCGACTATCTGCACTCAGATCTGGGCCCGAATGCAACCGGCCACGAGAGGCTGTTCTTTGAAATCGCAGCCGCCTTTCAAACCATCATGACATCCGATGACATCGAGGACGTGGCCGCCCTGCGGACGCAAACCCGGGCGCTTCACGAGCGCCTCACTGACGAGCTGCAGGCGCTGACGATGTCGGCCGCCGCGTTGGATCGGCTTGAGGATTATCTCGCGCTTGATGACGCGTTTGAAGAGCTGGAGCCGGGGCTCTCGTTCTAAACGCTTCCCCTTTTTGAACACGACCAAACGGCGGCGCGGGTTTTCTGCGCCGCGTCTTCACCGGTGGCCGGTTTTGGCCAGCGGGCCAACTTTTGCAGTTTCGAGAGGTCATCTGCCATGCCTGTAGCTTCACATCAATTGAATCGCGTCTTGCATCCCGTCGTCGATTTTGAAGGCCGCGATCTGCATATCCATCGCCGCTCTCAGCACCATGACCCCAAGGTTTGGCAAGTTCGCTACCCGGGGCAACCGCTCCCGGAATGGGAAGATATCGCCCGGTCAAAAGGCTTCCGCATTCATGCCCGGGTCAGGGACAAAAACCATCTGGCCCTGGAGTGTCTCAGCTGCGGTGGCCTGACGGCGCAACGTGTCTTTGCGCTGAGGACCGCCAGAATCCGTTGCGAAGACTGCGCCAGCCAAAAACGGAGCACTCTCGCCGACACCATCGGGCTCGAATTTATCGAGCGGGATCCGGCGGATCATCAATACGCCTTCTACCGCGCGGCTTGCGGTCACCGCATTCGCCGCCAACGCGAGTTCATCGACCGTGTTGCTGACGGGGTATGCCAGGTGCGCTGCGAGATATGCCTGCAGGACAAAGAAAGGGCGGAGGCCGAGGCGCGTGGCTGGGAATGGCAGGGTCCGGACCCAGACGGGAATGATAACTACCGGCTCTATCGTCACAGCTGTGGGCACGACCAACGCATCGCGCGGGCGAACATGAAGTTCGGACAATGTGATTGTGCAGGCTGCGGCGAGAGCTGGAGTTCGAAGCCCTCTTTTCTCTACCTGTTCCGCATTCGGATCCCGGACAAGGGGTTGGACTGCGTGAAGTTTGGCTATTCCGGTCGCCCGGACAAGCGCCTGCGCCATCAGCTGAGCCTGCCTAAATCCGCAAAGTCGGACGTTCTGCGCACCGTTGCGATCAAGACCGGACACGCGGCCTGTCGCCTTGAAAAGTCAGCGCATGCGCGTTTGCGGCGCAGGTTTCCGGAATGTGTTGTGCCACCGGAACGCTATGTCGGCCTGATCAACGTCTCGAGTGAGATCTATAGCCCTGCGCTTTTGCCAAAGTTGCAGCGTCTTCTTGACGAGATCGAGCAGCAGCAATCCGCAGCCTGATCTAGCCCCGCGCCCCATTCCCCGGACATTCATTGGAGGTCTGCCATGACCCAGTTCAGCAAACTTCACGGCTTTGCCGCCGCCAAAACGTACTTGCTCGAGCAAGCCCTCACAGTCAGCGACCTGTTTGAGCGGATGAGCCACGTCGATGATGATGTGCCCGGCTGGTCTGAGAGGAAGCAGGACACCGATGACGTCCCGCTGATCGATCCGCCGGCACCCGACGCGGTCAATGGCGCACATTGCATGCAGGCCCTCGCGATCCTGCAACTTGCCAAAACCTTTGAAGATCGCTCCTTGCCGGATCAACTGCGGGACAGGCCGCCAGTCTGCCTTACTGTGCGAGACCATGAGATGGGCGAGTTCGTCGAGATCGCGGCCCGAGCTCTTTACCCTGTCGCTTTTGCTGCGAGCCGCAGCCCCAAGGTATGGCGCGCGCCGGAGGTCGACACAGGCAAAACCGTCATCGCGCTGGCAGAGCGTCACCTGCGTACCTTGCTGCACGAAGGTCATACCGTCTTGATGCTCACCTCCCCGGGACAGCTGGTCTCGCCTCAACTGCAAGAACTCGTCGGCCACGGCCCGCGTCTCGCGCCCCTTAGCCGCGAGATGATCCTCGCCGTTTTGTCTCTCAGCCATACGCCCTGCAGTCCTCGGGTAACGGAAGCACTACAGGCGACATTGCCGCGTTCCGAAGAGCTTGGTCGCCTGGAGACATTGAAACTCATCATGGCATTCCAAGCCGAGACCGCTCTTGGGGTCGCCGAGCGTTTGTCGCGTTTTGCCACCACGGCCCCGCATCAAACGGGGCCCAGCCTGACCGATGTCTTCGGGCAGACGGACGCCATAGCGGCATTCGCCCAGCTGCAAGAGGATGTCATGAGTTGGCAAGCGGGCGAGGTGGCCTGGGACCAAGTCACATCAAGCCTGCTGCTTTTTGGCCCCCCGGGTTGTGGCAAAACCCTTCTGCCCACCGCCTTTGCCAACAGTGCCAAACTGCCGCTTATCAAGACAAGCTATGCGGAGTGTCAAAAAGCGGGACACCAAGGCGATATGCTGCGCGCCCTCGACAAGGCCGTCAGCGAGGCCATCAACAGCGCGCCTTCGGTGCTCTTTATTGATGAGATCGACGCCTTTTATGCCCGCGGCGGTGACGTCCACGCCAACGGCTACATCCTTGGCGTGGTCACCGGGCTCCTTACGCAGATCGACAGACTGAATGCTTGCGAAGGCGTCATCCTTGTCGGGGCCACAAACCACCCTGACATCGTGGATGAGGCCGTCCTGCGCGCTGGCCGCTTTGATCGTCACATTGCCATCAAGCCGCTCGACATCACCGCGATCACGACATTCTTGCAAGCCAAGCTCGGCGAGACCACCGACGCCTCTCAGCTGCGCCAGATTGCCGAGCGCATGATCGGCGCAACGGGGGCAGAGATTGATGACTTCATTCGCAAAGCCCGCACTCTGGCCCGTGAACTAAAAAGTGACCTCACCGATCAGCTCTTGCTGCGGGCCGCGAACCTCTACCTGCCGCGCCCTGACGACAGCCTTCTGCGTCGGATCGCCGTGCACGAAGCTGGACATTTGCTCGCCGGTCACCGGCTTGGCTCGCCCCCGGTCGCCCTCGCGCGGGTCACCCCACAAGGCGGCGCCGTTCTGCGCCCCCACCGGATGATGCACACCGATGTGACCCTCCATGCCGACCTCGTCATGTTTCTCGCGGGCCGTGCCGCCGAGCAAATTTTGTGCCAATCCGTCTCAGATGGTGCCGGCTCTGGCCCAGACAGCGATCTCGCCCGCGCCACTCGACTAGCTCTCCAAGCCGAGGCGCAATTTGCTTTCGGCGAGGTCACACATCTCTGGCACGATATCCATCATCCCCCGAGCCCCCATGACGTCACGCGGGATGTGGCCCGGAGAGCGACCGCCCGCCTCAAGACAGCAGAAAAGGACGCCATCGCTCTGCTCTCAGAAAACCGAGCAGCGCTGACTAAAATCGCGGACACCTTGTTTGAACAGCGCGAGATCGAAGGGCAAGCGCTGGACCAACTGTTGGAGAACGCAATGAGAGCCCCCCCTGAAACGGAGGTCGAAAACAGGGAAGCCAAAACCCCGGACAGCGACGGCTCCCCCCAATCCAGCCTGTATGGAAAGACATTCATTATCTGAAAGCCTGGTTCGTCCATTATTGATTGGTTTGTCATAATCGGGCCGCGGGACGGGTTATGAAGGAACTTCGCGATCCCTTGCGGGCGGGATGAGCCGGTTTGCGCGGGAAATTCCGGCATTTGGCCGCTTTGGTCACAATCATAACCGCTTTGGTCACTTCATAACCGCTTTGGTCACTTCATAACCGCTTTGGTCCTTTCATAGCTCCAGCTCGTTGGAGCAACGGCAGGAATTTTCTCCAAAAGATCCCTGCCCGGCGGCGGGACGCCCGAATGCTCCGCCGTCTCGTGGCATTTGCCGGTGTGATCGTTGTCAGGGAGCTTTCCTGAACGGCGGCGGTGCGAACGCCGGCGGCTGGATCAAGGATCACTTCGGGTTACGCTGAGCAAAAACCCTCGCTTGGCAAACTGCCCTATTTGGACCCATAGGCGCTGACGTCAGACAGCGCTCGAAGGCGCCGTCCGGGCGGCCCTTCAAAAAGCAGAAAAGCGCAGAAACTGCGCTTGACTGTATCTCGAACCATTTCCCGACGGTTATTCCTGAAGGCCCGACAAGGACACTTTATATCCGCGGTTCGCTCCGGCGCCTGTGGGCATTTTGCTAAGGATATTTCGACCGTCCCCGGGTTCAAGGCTCCCATAGGCCCGCAGAATACGTGCAACCTCTTGCGGGTCATGACGATCAAAGATCTGATCCCAGATTTCGCGCGTGAGGAAAAGATATCCATTCTTTTCCCAGGCGAGCGGTTGTTCAACAAATTGCCCACCCGCATCCAGTGACTGAATTTGCTCGGCATTGTTCATTAGAAAATCTCGAATACAGAGGTGGTCTTGGATTTCGGACCAGTTTTCCGCCGGACCAAGCTATGGCATGGGCTTCATGTCAGGGGCGGCCTTCAGGTTTTCAGGTCAAAGGGAAGCTTTGCATTAACCATGGAGATGTCCGAGCCATTGTTGCCACAAGCCGAGGCGTGAGCGATGGTCCTGCCGCTACCCGCTTTCGTGCCCGGACGTAAGCGATATGCTCGCCGAGCAGCGGGCCGTTAATGCAACGGCCCCCTCTCAACGCACCCGGTCCTCTCACAAGCAGGACTTTGAGCATCAGGCATGTTTGGCAGCGCCACTGAAGCTCTGTTGTCAACCACGCCTGCCGCTGGGGCTGGCGTCCAAACCCACTCTGGGGCAAGCCAGATCGCCAGCGATCCGCAGCCCTTCAACGCGTTATTGTAGGCCGACCAGTTCGTGGTTTGGATGCATCGCGGTTTACCGCCGTGACTTCATCACTGACCAAGCGCGTGATCGTTCGCCGCACGTTCCTTGCAGCGCAGGCGGTAGCTGGACCAAATCCCAAGGCCGAGCATCACAGCCGTCAGTACGAGGATCGTGCCACTGATTGGGCGCGTTATGAGAACCGTGTAATCCCCACCGGAAAGTTGCAAAGCGCGGCGCAGGTTTTCTTCCATCATCGGCCCTAGAATATACCCCAGCAAAAGCGGCGCTGCGGGAAACCCGGTAATGCGCATTGCGTACCCTAGGATACCGAAGATCAGCACCATCCAGACGTCGTAGATGCTGTTGCTGACCGAATAGGCCCCGATGCTGACGAACATCACGATCGCAGGATAGACGTAGCGATACGGAATATCGAGAATGCGGACCCAAAGGCCGATGAAGGGGATATTCAAAATCAGCAGCATCAGGTTGCCGATCCAGAAACTCATGATCAAGCCCCAGAAAAGCTCGGAGTTCTGGGTCATGATCGCGGGCCCAGGCGTGATCCCGTGGATCATCATGATGCCAATCATCAACGCCATTGAGGCCGTGCCGGGCACGCCAAGCAGAAGCGTGGGGATGAAGGCTGTCTGATCCGCCGCGTTGTTCGCGGTTTCAGGCCCCATGATACCTTCGATGGCCCCGTTTCCGAATTCCTTTGGTCTGCGTGAAACGCGGCGCTCGATCGCGTAGGCCATGAAGGCCGAAACCGCCGGACCCGTTCCGGGCAGGATGCCGAAGAACGACCCGACACCGGCACCACGTCCCATCGCCCCCCAGGAACGGCGCATGTCCTCACGCGTGGGCAGCATCGAGCGCAGCGTGATGCGTCGTTCATGTTTGGCCACGGCGTCCGTGCGCAGACTTGAGAGGACTTCGGTCACCCCGAAAAGGCCCATCGCAATCGCGACCAGGCTGACACCATCCATCAGCTCCATCTGTCCGAAGGTCATCCGCGAAACCCCGGTGTGGATATCCATCCCAACCAGACCGACAAGCACCCCCAGAACCGCCATCGCCACGCTTTTGATGAGTGGCGCAGAGGCGATCACAGCCGAGGCAAGCAGGCCGAGGATCATCAAGGCGAAATATTCGGGCGCGCTGAAACGGATCGCGACGTCGGTAATCAATGGAGAGAAGATCAGCATGATCAGGATGCCGATGGTTGCACCAACGAAAGACGCAATGGAGGTCATGAAAAGCGCGACGCCCGCGCGCCCCTGCTTGGTCATCGGGTACCCGTCAAGACTGGTGACCGCGCTCTTGGGGTCACCGGGCAGGTTCAGCAAAATGGTGGTGATCGACCCGCCATAGGTTGTGCCGTACCAGATACCCGACATCATGATCAACGCGCCCAGTGGATCAAGGTAGAAGGTGATCGGGAACAGCAGCGTCATCGCCGCCAAAGCACCAAGGCCGGGAATGATGCCAACAACCATGCCGACGCTGACGCCGAAAAAGCAGTATAGCAGGTTCATGGGGCTTACGGCCGTGTTGAACCCCAACAGGATGTTGTCCAGAAAATCAAATTGCATGGGGCTACCAGGGAAGGGTGTAAAGGGGGACAGTGACGCGCAGGCCAACGACGAAGATCAACCAGGCAACGACCACCATGCCGATGGTGTAGACCACGCGCTGTACCATCGAGAAGCGACGGTCAAAAATCGTCGAGACGAGCAGAAGCACCATCAGGGCCGGCAGCAAACCGACACGCGGCAGCAGCAGGCCAAAACACACGATGCCGAGGCAGATGAAAAAGGCGCCGACCCAGTCGATATCGGGTCCGTCTGTACCCGCTCTCCGGAGGCCGCCCACCAAGACGACCAGCCCGCAAATCGCCAGTATGATGGCTGTCACGAAAGGGAAAAAGCCAGGGCCCAGGTTGCGCGCCGAACCCATGCTCAGCGAAGCTCCCAAGTGTATGGCCAATATGGACCCGAGGCCCAGCAGAAACACACCTGACAGCACATCCCGAACATTTAGGTTCCGCACTTGAATCTCCTCGTTCGCACATCTGTACTGACCCGCTGCGCAGGTCTGACTGACTGGCCCGGGGCAGACCGCCATACGGTCAACCCCGGGCCGGGGCGATCAGCCCTGAATGAGCCCGGCTGCCTCTGCATAAAGCGCGTCTTCGCTCTTCATGGCTGCGGCAAACTCGGCTGGCGAGGTGTCCATTACCACGAAGTTGTTCGCTTCGATCCCTTTGACGACGTCGGGATTGGTCAGCGCGGCCTGCGCGGCGTTATATACTTGGTCGAGGATGTCCTGTGGCGTATTTTTAGGCGCATGCAGGCCGAACCAGTTGCGGAAGTCCTGGACGTCGGGCAGGCCCACGTCGGCCGCAGTCGGAATCTCGGGGAAGTTGGGGTCGGGGCGTGGACCCGTGGTCATCAGCGGAACGAGTTGTCCGCTTTCGATATACGGCTTGGTATGATGCGGCCCCGTGATGCCCACTTGGATCTCGTTGCCCAGCAGATCGGTCAGGATGTTTCCGACCGCGTTGTAATGCACCGCTGGCATATCGATCCCGGCACGGTCCTTGAAAATCTCGGCAAGCAGGTGAATGTTGCCGCCAAATCCAGGCGTGCCGTGGCGCAGAGAGCCGGGGTTTGCACGCATGTGTGCGAGGAACTCGTCAAAGTTCGAGATGCCGTTTGCCGGATTGATCGCAAACCGGAACGGCCCGTCAGCAAGCTGGGTGATATGCTCGAGATCCGTGACCGGGTTGCCCGGAGGGTTGTCACTGGTGTGCGCCGCGGCAAGGATCGCCACGCTCGAGCACAGCAGAGTGTGGCCGTCAGGCTTGGCGGTCATGGCCGCGTGAAAACCAATGTTGCCGGCAGCGCCGGGGCGGTTTTCGACGATCACGGGCTGACCGAGATACTCTTCCATCGTTGGTGCGACGAAACGGGCGAGCGTGTCATTCGAACCGCCGGCCGCATTCTGGACAATGATCCGCACCGGGCGGGTGGCATAGGATTGCGCGCGCGCGACATGTGGCGCGGCCAGCAGGCCACCCGTCGCTGCCATGCCTGCTAGAAACGTGCGTCGCTTGAAAGTGGTGATTGACATATTGTCCTCCCTTGTCATGAACGGTCCGTCTCCTGTCGGGTGCCGTCCTTTCACCTGTTCAGCCTAGAAACCATCACAAAATGGATCCAAGACGATTTGTGTATCCGACCCCAAAGCGAATGCTTGGCGTCGAATGTCTTGGATTTACTCGCGGAACTGCGCCGGGTCCGGACGCGGGAACGCGGTCAAAGGTTCGCTGCCAGCGAGAAAATCCATGTATTCCCGATCAGTTTCGTCACGTCGGCGGACGCGCTCCACCACCTCGGCCAACAAGGCGTAGGGGATGAAACAGACGCCGCTGTCATCCGCCACCACGATGTCACCAGGCATGATGCGATGCGCGCAGATGCTGACGGCCCCGTTGATCTCGGCCGTCTCCTGCCGCCACCGTCCGGTCTGAGCGGTGACATCGCGGCACCACAGCGGGTAATCTATCTTGCGTGATGTCGACAGATCACGAATGCCACCGTCGACGATGGCGGCCAGCCCGCCCTGCCGTTTGGCCATGGTGGCCGAAATGCCGCCGATATTGGACACGTCGCGACCGCCTTGAATGACAAGGATATCGCCCGGACGGGTCAGATTGTGGGCCTCAAAGTCGGTCTGGCGGTTGGGCACCATGCGCCGCGCCGCCTCATGCGCCGGAATGCCCAGTGGCTCGTTCCGAATTGTCAGTGCCGGCCCGACGACGACGCGACCGGACAAGGTGGGTTTCAGTATCGAACTGCCCACCACACCGTCTACACCCAGATCATCCAAGGCGTCCGAGACCAGTTCAGTTGGCCCTTCAACCGCCTTCAGCGCCGCGATCAGCGCCGGATCGGGGCGCGGAATTTCGAACGCGGTGATCCGGGCGGGATCGATACGTCCCATTGTCTTGGGGTGTTCCGTCATGAATGTCTCCTCTTCATTCTTTTCGCCGCCACCGGCCGGTTTCGTGCAACAACACGGTTATGCCGGCGCAAATCACGATGAGAGCGCCGATCAGGGTTGCCAGCGCCGGGCGCTCGCCGAAGACCACGGCCCCCAGTATCAAGGCCACCACCACCGCCCAGTAATCGAAGGGCGACACGGTCGAAGCCTTCGCAAGCCGATACGCGGTGGTCATCAGCATCTGCGCCATCCCGCCCAAAAGGCCTGCGCTGATCAGCAGAATGGCCTGTCCCCTGTCCGGCCAGACCCAGCCCCAAGGCAGGGTCAATAACCCCGCCATCATCGAGGTGACCGAAAACCAGAAAACGATGGCGGCAATGTTCTCTGTGCGCGCCATGATGCGGATCAGCAGCTGCACCACGGCCGCACCGAACGCCGCCAAAAACCCCGCCGCAATCCCGATCAGTGTTGCGGTATCCGTACCGCCGAGACCGCCCAGCCGCGGTGACAGCGCAATAAGCACCCCCAGAAAACCCGTCAGAACCCCGATCGCGACACCGGCACGCAATGGCTCGCCAAGGACAGGGACCGCCAGAAGCACCACAAGCATCGGCGCGAGATAAGTAAGCAGGGTCACCTCGGCCAAAGGCAACCGTGCCAGCGCGATGAACGTGCAGGCCATCGCCCCGGTCCCGATCAAGCCGCGCCAAAGATGCCCCAGAGGGTGCCGGGTATACAGCGCCCCGGGAAAGCCCCCTCTTGTCGCAATCCAGATCACGATGACCGGAATTGCCAACGCCGAGCGAAAAAAGATGATCTGACCCGTCGGCAACATGTCGAGCGCCGCGACAAAGGAGGAGACGATCACAAAAAGCGTCACCGAGGCCAGTTTCGCTGTGATCGCCAACCCCGGCCAAGTGTCCGGCGGAGTGGTCGAAAGTGAGGAATGAGGGGTCAATCCGCATGGGCCCGCGCAAGAAATGCCTCTCCGGCATCATGGACCAACCGCGCACGTGCTGCGGGCGTCAGACGATCATAATCGGCGTTCGGCACCTCTATCTCTATTTCGGTGTCGGCGGGAACCGCGTCGACCAATCCTCGGAGGTCGAACTCGCCGTCACCCGGCAACAGGCGTGCAGACCGCATCTCGGCCGCAAGATCATCGGGCGCGGCCAGCGGGGCGTCACAAAGCTGCAGCGCAAAGATCCGGTCACCCGGAAGCCCGCGCACCGTCTCCACCGTACCGCCCGACCGCCAAAGGTGAAGCGCGTCGACCACCAGTCCGACGTTGCCCGCATCCGTGGCCCGGGCGATCCGCAGGGCATCCGCGGCGGTGCGGATCCGGCTGACGGGAATAAACTCGATGCCAAGGCGTATGTTCCGAGACGCGGCATCACGCGCGATTTCCGCCATCAAGGCTGTCACCTCGGCCTCTTCACCAGCAAAGGAATTGGCGGTGATCATCCCGATGCCCAACTCGGCGCAGGCGTCGATGACCGGGCGAAAATCGGCCGGGGCAGCCCCGGGCACGAAACGATAGGTCGAGATGTTGACCAACGAGATCCCTGCGTCACGGGACAGCCGCGCCATCCGGCGGATGTCGGCGGCATTTGTCGGATCGAACCCCCAGTCATCACCGGGACTGTGCCCGGTCAGACGCAGTGCCGTTGCCTCAAATCCGCCGCGCGCGGCCGCCTCGACCATCTCGAACGGATCGAGATCGCCAAGGGTCAGGTATGCCATGGCCAGTGCGCTCACGTCGCATCATCCAGCGGTCGTGGCCCCGGAATGCCGCCAAACAGGCTCCATGCCTGGCTGATCGTCGTTCCGGTATCGACCAGCAGATTGGCCCCCGTGATGCCCGAGGCCTTGTCAGATGCCAGAAAGGAAACCGCATTGGCGACTTCTTCCGAGGTCACGAGACGGCCCAACGCGGTCATTTCGATCGGGTTCGTGGTATAGCGCGCGCCGGTTCTGATGCGTTCCGCGACGCGCTCGGTCATCACGACACCCGGCGAGACAGCGTTGAAACGCACGCCGCTGCGCCCCCATTCCATTGCCATGCCTTCGATCAGAAGGTTGACCGCCGCCTTGGACGAACAATAGGCCAGCATCCGGGCAGACCGCACACCGTTCCACGACGACAGGGCCACAAACGACCCGCCCCCGCGCGCCGCCATGCGTTTGGCAAAGGCGACCGAGACCAGATAGGTGCCCCGATGCACAAGCGCAACGATGCGATCCCAATCGGCTATATCGGTTTCTTCCGCAGGCTTCAGCGCCTGAAAGGTTGCAGCCGAGTGTACGACGGTGCGGACCGGACCGACCTCGCGTTCGATGGTTTCGGCGGCGGCCTCGACGTTGTCAGGATCAAGAATGTCGAGCGCTTGCGCCACCCCCCCGCAGGCCTCTGCCACGGTCCGGGCCTTGTCGATGTCGATGTCGGCAACAACCACACGCCAGCCTTCCTGAGCGAGGGTGGAGCAGATGATCTGTCCGATGCCGCCGGCTCCGCCGGTCACCACCGCGACGGGCTTGTCGGTGTCGTTCATCTCATGTCTCCTTCTGGGCAGCTTCAGCCGCCATGTCGTTCAGCAAATCCAGCGCCGCCAGATAGCCGCGCGGACCGAACCCCGCGATCACGCCCGTCACGGCACGGCGCACGACCGAAATATGCCGATCTGCGCGCGTCGGATCCCGATGAACGTTGGAAAAGTGCAGCTCGATGGTTGGACATTCCAGCGCCGCAAGCGCATCTGTGATCATCAGGGATGTATGGGTCAACGCCGTCGCATTGATGATCAAACCGTCGACACCATCCAGTGCCTCGTGGATCCAGTCCACGAGCACGCCTTCGTGGTTGGATTGACGAAAATCCACCTCGACCTGATGCTCTTTGGCCCAGTCCTGTACCATCGTGTCAACATCGGCCAGCGATATTCCGTTGTAGGCCGCATTCTTGCGCCGACCCATGATGTCGAGATTGGGTCCGTTAAGTATCATGATACGGGGCATGTGTTTTCCTCTTTTGCTATGGACGCGCGTCAGCTGCGTGCCGCAATCAGACTTGCACCGCGCTCGGCAAGCATCACCACGGTGGCATGGGCATTTCCGATGGGGGGCGTCGGCATGACAGAGGCATCCACAACGCGCAAGCCTTCGGTCCCGCGAACGCGCAATGCGCCATCCACGACCGAGGCCGCATCATCCCCCATCCGGCAGGTGCCGGCGAAATGGTATCCCGACGCGCCGCGATCACGGGCAAAGGCAAGGATCGCCTCGGCGTCGTCGGGTGTCTCTGGGCCCGGCAGGGTTTCGCCACGCGACCAGCGCGCCAATGCGGGCTCTTCGAACAGGCTGCGGATCAGTCGTATACAGGCAACAATGCCCTGCCGGTCGCTTTCTGCGCTCAGATAGCGCGGATCAATGGCCGGGGCCGTCGCTGTATCCGCATCGACCGCCATCACCGTACCGCGGCTCTCACCCGGAGACAGCCAGGCACCGATGGTCATGCCCGGTTCGCGCTCCAGCGTACCCGGCCCGGAGAAACTGCCCGGAGCAAAGCTGATCTGGACGTTCGGGATTGCCGTCTCACCGTCAAGCGACAGGATTGCCGCTGCAGCGCCTGCCCCCATGGTCAGCATCCCCTCACCCTTGAAGACGTAGCGGAGCACCTCGCGAACCACCGAAAGCCCGCGCGTGCGTTCATTGATGGTGGCAATGCCGCCGACCCGGTGCGCCACCCGCAGCAGGAAATGGTCCCGCATGTCCCGACCAACGGCCGGTGACGATGCGACAACCGGCACCCCCAGCTTGGCAAGATGTGCCGGATCGCCAATCCCCGAAACCTGCAGCAGCTGCGGTGAGCGCATGGCCCCGGCGCAAAGCACCACCTCACGGCTGGCGCGGACGTCGTGTTCAGTACCGCCACGACGAAACCGCACCCCGACAGCGCGGCGTCCATCAAAGACAACACGGGTCACCTGAGCACCGGTCTGCACCTGAAGGTTCGGCCGTTTTCGGGCGGCGCGCAGATAGCTTTGGGCGGTCTGACTGCGAAAACGCCCCTTTCGGGCCTGCTGAAAGGGCGACGCGCCCCGGCGCACCGGGCCGTTCATGTCCGGGTTTGCGGGAATACCCGCCGTCGTACATGCCTCGATAAAGGCGCGGGTCAGCGGGTGGGTATCGGAGAAATCCGATACCGTCAGTATCCCCTGCTGCCCACGTCCGGGACCGCCCGGGGCATAGCTTTCCGCCTTGGCCAGGATTGGCTCCAGCGTTTCCCAATCCCAACCGCGGGTGTTCCAGTCCGCAATGTCCTCGGGTTGCGGGCGGACATGCAGCATCCCGTTGAGCGAACCGCTGCCGCCCAGCATCTTGCCCTGCGGGATCTTCACCCGGCGACCATCGAGCGTGGATTGCGGCTCACTGGCATCCAGCCAGTTGAAACGGGCATCGTGCTGCAGGAA
Organism: Antarctobacter heliothermus; assembly: GCF_002237555.1. Lineage (NCBI taxonomy): Bacteria > Pseudomonadati > Pseudomonadota > Alphaproteobacteria > Rhodobacterales > Roseobacteraceae > Antarctobacter > Antarctobacter heliothermus. The sequence continues at coordinate 135,377 of NZ_CP022542.1, forward strand.
CAGGCAGGCGGCTGGAACATGGATCCAGGGGTGCCAGTCGCGTGGTCCTGCCTCAAGCAGAAGAACACGGACCTTGGGGTCCTCGGACAGGCGCGCCGCGACCACGCACCCCGCCGCCCCGCCTCCTACAATGACATAATCCGCCTCAAGCATGATCTTACCTTTTCGCGTTCAGGCCAGTGCGATGTGAATGTTCTTTTCGCGGGTGAACGCGAGCAGCTCGCCAAGGCATTCCTCGCGCCCGATCCCCGATTGCTTCACGCCGCCGAATGGGGCGCCCAGAAAGTGCGGTCCGGCCTTGTTGACCCAGACGAACCCCGCCTCGGCCTTGCGGGCAAGGCGATGCGCACGCACCAGATCACGGGTCCAGATCGAACAGGTCAGCCCATATTCGACATCGTTGGCGATGCGCATGGCCTCGTCCTCGTCCTGCCAGCGGATGACTGAAAGGACGGGGCCGAAAATCTCTTCCCGGGCGATGGTCATCTGTGGTGTGACATCGGCAAAGATCGTCGGAGCGACAAAGTTGCCCTGCCCGGGCACAGGTCCATCCAGCGCCTGCCCGCCGGTCACCAGCCGGGCCCCTTCGGCCTTGCCGGTGGCGATATAGTGCAGCACCCGGTCGCGCTGGTCGGCACTGATCAACGCGCCCATGGTGGTCGCGGGGTCGGTGGGATCTCCGGGCACAAAGGCCTCGACCAGTTCAGCCACGCGGTCCAGTACCGCATCGTGGATATCGGCATGGATCAATGCCCGACTGGTTGACCCGCAAGATTGCCCGCCCCAGGCAAAATTCATACCCGCCACGATGCCGCGTGCCACGGTCTCGATCTCGACATCCGGGCAGGCAATCAGGGCGTTTTTGCCACCCAGTTCAAGCATCACCGGCTTGATGGTCCGGGCGGCTGTGGACATCACCGCACGCCCTGTCGGCACCGAGCCGATCAGGCCAACCATCGCCACATCCGCATGTCCGACAAGATGACGTCCGGCATCAACGCCGCCATTGACAAGATTCACCACCCCCGGCGGGAAGAGCCCCTCGATCAGCTCCATGAAACGCAGCGACGAAAGCGGCGCCTGCTCGGCCGGCTTGATGACCACCGTGTTGCCGGCTGCCAGAGGAGCGCCCATCTTGGCGCCAAAAAACATCAGCGGATGGTTGAAGGCGACAATGCGGCCCACCACCCCAAGCGGCTCGCGAACCGTGAAATTGACGGCATCCGGCCCTAGCGGGATCGACTCGCCCTTGGTCTCGGCCGCAAGACCAGCAAAGTAATCCAGACTGTCCGCCGCGATATCGACGTCCTTGAGCATGGCGGCAAACGGGTTACCCGACTCCGCCGCATCAAGGCGCGCCAGCTCGGTCTTGTTGTCCCGCAACACCTGTGCGGCCTGACGCAGATACAATCCGCGCGCGCGCGGGGTCAGGTCACGCCAAGCCGGAAAGGCCGTGCGGGCCGCGGCAATTGCTGCGTCCATATCTTCGGGACCGCCAATCGCCACCGCGCCAAAATCCTCACCCGTCGCGGGGCTGATCGACCGACGGCTGTCGCCTTGCAGCGGTGCATGCCATTGACCGCCATAAAAGAGCCCACGCTCAGTCGGGAATGTGATCGGATCCATTGTTCTTGTCCTTCAACTCAATCTTCGATGGGCTTCAGGCCGAAATCTCCTGCGTATCCGGGTTCGATCCGGGCATCGATCAGGTAGCGGCCTCCGCCGCGCACGATTTCGCGGCCCTTGGCGATCGCCGCCCTGAGACCTTCGGCGGTGCGCACCGGCCCTTCGCCGTCGAACCCCTGCGCACGGGCCATCGCAACAAGATCCACTTCGGGATCGGTCAGGCGCTGTCCGATCCAGCGGTTCGCAACCGGGCGCGAGCGCGCGACCGCAACCACTTCCTGATGTCGCTCGTCGTTGAAATATGAGGTATTGTTGCCGATAATCACCAAGAGAGGCAGATCCAGATGCGCCGCGGTCCACAGCGCCGTGATGCCCATCACCGTATCGCCGTCGCCCAGCACCGCAGTGACCACACGGTCCGAGTTGCGCAGCGCCAGCGCCGCACCCACCGCATGTGCAGGACCGATGCCCACAGCGCCGCCGCCGTCCTTGCCCAGATAGGCAAGCGGATCGTTGAAACGGCAGGCCGTACGCGGCCACCCCAGAGGCAGGCGCACAAAGGTCGTGTCGCCTGCATCGCCAAGGGCCCGCACCGACATCGCGAAATCACCCAGCGAAATGCAATCCTCGCGGTCGCCTTCGGGTTCCACAGGCAGCCAGCTGGTCCAGTGTGGCCCTGAAAAATCCCATTCGCTACCCTGCTTCGGGCCGTCAAAAGCGGTCACCAGCTGATGCGTCAACGCATCGGGATGCGCCAGCAGCGGAATATCAGCGGCAGGCAGCGCCTGCAGGTCCATCGCCCAGCCATTGGCGACCAGTTGGTCCATCGAGCACGAAATGATCAGTGTCTCGACCGGTGTCTGCGACTGTGCCTCTCCCGAACAACTGCGCAGGAAACCTGCGAGATCCAGCCAGTCAAAGCTGACGATCAGGTCGGCGGCAGCAACGATGTCCTTTTCCTCTTGTGTGCGGTGTTCGGCGCAAGGGGCCACGATGTGCTGCGGATGGTCGGTCGGAAAGGCGGCGGCATTGTGGATGCTGGTCATGACAGCCGCGCCCGCTGCCTCGGCAAGCTTGACACGCGCGTCCCAGTCGGCCTGATCGCGCGACATGCGACCAAACAGAAACAGGGGGCGGCGGGCCGCCCCGATCGCGGCCACTGTCCGCTCAAGCGACGCACTTGGTGCGCCGGGGCGCTCTGCGGTGCGAAAGCGTTCGAGCGGCGGCACCTTGACCGGCGCGTCCAGCCGACGTTCCTGCACCGCGACATCCAGACAGACATAGGTCGGCCCAAAGGGCGCGGTCGTGGCAATCTGATGTGCGCGGATCACGGACTCGACACTTGCCTCTGTCGAGGCGGGCTGGTCGTCCCACTTCACATAGCCACGCACCAAGGCACCCTGATCGCGGGAGGTGTGAATCCAGTCAATCCAGGGGCGGCGCTTATGCGAGTCCACCGGGCCGGTCGCGCCGATGATCACCATCGGCTGACGGTCGCACCAGGCATTGTAGACGGTCATGGCCGCATGCATCAGCCCGACGTTGGAGTGCAACGCAACTGCCATGGGGCGATCCGTTGCACGCGCATATCCGTCGGCGATCGCAACGGCATGTTCCTCGTGCAGGCACACAACCATTTGCGGGTTAGAGTTGCCCAGCCCGTTGACCAGAGAGTCGTGCAGACCCCGGAAACTGGACCCCGGTACAAGCGCAATGAACTCAAGACCAAGATCTTGCAGAACCTGTGCGACAGCATCACTGCCCCACGAGCCGAACTCGGCTGCGGCGTCACCAGGCTCCGGGCGCTCAAGGCCGGCAAGGCGAGCGTCCGCGCGTGATCCGACGGAATCGTGCTTTGTCATGTCTCTCCCCCAAGCATCTACAGGCTCCTCCAGCCCACGAGTGCATCATGGCATCTGACGCACAGGCCTGAGAAATGCAGAGTGGCGCGCAGTTATAAAAAATGGTTACGCTACGCTGAAAGACGATATGGAATTCTTGCCAATGACTCCCCCTCCTCCTGCCCAGTTTGACCTTGCGGCATCCGGACTGCGCAAGCTGCGCATGGCGCTGACAGTGGCGCAATCCGGCCGATTTTCTCTGGCAGCGGACCAGCTGGGCGTCAGCCAACCGGCGGTGACGCGAGCGGTTGCATCACTTGAAGACGCTATCGGTCTGGCCCTGTTCGACCGATCCACAGTGCATGTCGCCCAGACCGAAGCAGGCACTATCGTTATTGGCCGCGCAGCGCGCGCCTTTGCCCATCTGGTCGGTCCGGATGGTTCGGCAAACCTCGTGCAGGCATCAGACCATGAGCTCCGCGCGTTGTTGGCCACGCAGGAACAACGTTCCATTGTGCGGGCGGCCAGGGTACTTGGCCTGAGTCCGCCCGCAGTCTCGCGGTCCTTGTTGACATTGGAACGCCGACTGGGACGAAAACTGTATCGCCGTACAAGACTGGGCCTGCTGCCCGAACCGGGATCCGAAACCCTCACCCGACGGATCAAGCTGGCCTACAGCGAATTGCGTCAGGCCGAAGACGATCTGGCGGTCCTGGTCGGCCGTGGGAAAGGGCGACTTTCCATTGGAACACTGCCGATTGCGCGATCAGGTCTGGTGCCTTCGGCGACGCTGGCGACGCTGGATAGCTTTCCTGACGCCGAGATCACTTTGCAGGACGGCACTTGGGACAGCCTGGCACAACAACTGCGCGACGGGGACATCGATCTGGTTGTCGGCTCTATTCGTCGCCTTGATGACGATCCCGGGCTGACGGCGCGCACGCTGTTTGACGACACCATCGCCATCGTGGCGGGGGCCAAACATCCCCTCACCGGGATCCCCCACCCCCGGCTGAGCGACATGTTGGCATATCGTTGGATACTGCCTTTGCAGGGTGTTCCACTGCGCACCCAGTTCGAGGCGCTGGTGACGGACTCCGGCGGTGTCCTGCCCGACGGGGTCATCTCGACGGACTCGACCGCGGCCCTGCGCACCTTTTTGCTGGACAGCGACCGCCTCGCGATTGCCGCACACCAACAAGTGCGCGATGACGTCAACCGAGGCCTGCTGTCCCTTCTGCCAATGCAGGTGCCCCGGACGCGCCGCGCCATCGGCATGACGACACGACGAGATCACACTCCGACCGCCCTGTTCGAATGTTTTGTCGAGAAACTCGTTTCAGCCGCCGCAACTTATGCGTAAAACTGAGGGCCTGCCGAAATTCGTCCGTGGGCGAAGGGGCACCAGCGCTCTGAAAACATGCCAGGTGGAACAATGAACGATCGCCAGCTTCGCTATTTTTCCAAGGTCGTCGAGGTCGGCAACATGACCCGTGCCGCTGCCATGCTCAACGTGGCCCAGCCTGCGCTGGGTCTGCAAATCCGGCAGCTTGAAGAAGAGTTCGGAGTGTCGCTTCTCGATCGCCATTCCCGCGGCGTCGAAGCGACGCCCGAGGGCACTCTTCTGTATAATCATGCGGTAGAGATCCTTGCCCGCTTCGAGCAGGCCGAAAAGGAGTTACGCGCTGCGGCCGAAAACGCAGTCGAGGTTATCGCGCTCGGGATCACTCACTCGATCATGCGGCTGGTCGGACAGGATTTGCTGCAGGCCGCCAGACAGAACCTCGATGGCGTTCGACTGAGCCTGACAGAAGAGCCCAGCCTGACCCTCCTGCGCGAGCTGGAGGCTGGTCACGTCGATCTGATCCTGACCTATACGCCCACCACCTCATCCGGGTTGGTACAAGTGCCGCTGCAGGAAGAAGAACTTCTCTTCGCCCGTCGTCGACGCGATGGCGACACCAGCGGCGAGGTGATCACGTTGAGCGCCCTTCTGGAGCATTCTCTGGTTCTAGCCGGGGAACGTGATCCAATCCGGCGCATGGTCGATGAAGCCGCATCTGCGGCTGGCACACCGGCGGATATTCACTACGAGGTGCAATCCCTGATGGCCACACGGCAGACAGTCCTGAACGGAGACGCTGCCTCTATCCTGCCCTACGGCGTGGTGGCCGACGAGGTGTCGCAGGGGCTGGTGAGCGTATTCCAGATCGAAGGTGCCCCGTTCCGTCGCACGCTCTACATGACACGTTCGATCCGCTCCTCGTGCTTTCGTAACGAGGAGCGGATCATGCGGCTGCTTCGGTGCGTGATCCGCCAGCTGGAGGTGGAACTGGGTGACCTCGCGCGGAAGCTGCCCTGATCTGCGTCTGTCGCGAGGAGCTCAGATCCGCGCAACATCCAGCGTGGCCGGATGGAACAAGTCCTCGGCAGACAACCGGACGGGCGAAAGGCCCTGTCTGTAATGATGGTCGATAAAGGACTGCACGACGTGGCGGTTGGCCTCATAGCCATATGACCAGAAATCATCGCCAAGCAGTTCGCGCGCGCCCTTGAACCCTTCCTCGATAAAAGGAAGCGTGACCTTGGTGGCCGAGGTGTCGCGCAGCCGCGACAGGCACAGGGCCTTGGATTGTTCAAACGCCTTCTGAACGGTCGCAGGCAGCCACGGATGCTGTTCGACCAGACTGCGGCGGATACCCAACGTGTGCATGATCGGAAAGATTTTCGTCCGGGCGTACCAGTCGCGCGCCGCAGTTATCGGGTCGTCGAACAGCCAGCGCACCCGCCCGTCGCCGTTCAGGCTGGAGGGCATGCGCGGTCCGAGCAAGGCATCAATCTCGCCCTCGGCCAGCATGCTGGCAAGCGTACGGTCAGCGGGTGCATCAACAAGGTTGACCCCCTCGGGTAGGGTCAAATGGATCTTTTCCTTGCGGCCCAGCTCCTCAATCCCGCCCCGAACCCATTCGATCTCGGATGGCTTGATGCCGTAGTCATCCTCAAGAATGGCACGCGCCCAGACATTGGCGGTGAGTTGGTATTCCCCCACACCGATGCGGCGGCCTCGCAGGTCCTCAGGCTTACGGATCCCCGAAGCCGCATTGATGTAGAACGCCGTATGGCGGAACGCACGAGACGGAAACACCGGGATCGGTACATAGGGACATTCGCCGCGGGCCATCTTCAGGACGGTAGAGCTCATCGACAGTTCACAGATGTCGAAATCTTCGCTGCGGAAGGCGCGAAAGAAAATTTCTTCCGGCGACAAACGGAGGAATACCGGGTCCACTCCATCAATCTGCACATCGCCGTCGATTAGTGGTCGCATTCGGTCGTAATCGCCAACCGCAACCGACAATCTAAGGTCCTGCATGGTGTTCCTCCCTTTTCCAGTCCTGCTCTATTGAGCCTGTCCAGTACTTAGGGGGTTCCCCTGCTTGGCGTCCAAGGCAAAGGGCTTTGGTCAGAAATACCATTTTTGAAGCTGTCGTGGGGCCGTCGCAATTTGCGGCCGTCCCTTTGATACCGCTGTTGGGTCCTTGCTTCCCTCACAAAGCATGGACCAAAGATCAGAGCGCAGCACGAAATCACGGCGGGTCCAATTTGCATCCGGTCCCGTTTCAGTCCCGATACTCGGAATAAACTCGGCCTGAAGCGGGACGAAATAGGGTCATAATGAAGAACTAAGGGTGAAACTGGCCTCTACATCTGGCCTCCGAAAGCAGAGGCCAATAGGGTTTCGGGACCAAAGCTGACAACAAAAACATAAAAATATAAATTAAATCAATGACTAAAGCGTTTCAGATAAAGCCTGCATCACCGAATTTTCAGCACTCTGAGCTAATCCACGTCCCGATGCCTTCATGCGTTTTCGCGCCTCTCCCAGCCAAGACAGCCCAGCCGAAAACTCCATCGTCAAACGGTCCAGTTTTCTGTCGGCAGAGCATGATTTCTGGCTTCATGCGGCCTTGGTTTCCAGTCTCGATTTCGTTGCGAATTCCTGCGGCATGAGATTGCCAAGGGACGACAGGATCAAACGATGGACGGCGAAGCGAAAGACAGTGCGGCGGGACTATACCCGCCACAGGCCGTTGCGCCCATATTCCATCTGGCCGCTCAGGCAATGGTGATCATCCCCTGCGTGATCTCGTCCAGCGCGGTATCGGCAAGGAATACCGCCTCGCCCGCCGCCCGCAGCACCACGTCGTCGCCCAGCTGTTCCAGCGCCGCAAAGATCTGGCCCGCGTCCATGCCGAACCCCTCAAAGGTCAGCAGGTCCCAGGGTTCCAGATCGGTGACGGTGGTGGTGCTGGCCGCGCCATCGCTGACAAAGACAAACTGATCGGCATATAGCCCACCCGCCAGCAGATCGTCACCGCCATCGCTGCGCAGCACATCGTCCGCGCCGCGCCCGGTGATGAACGCCTCCAGCCCGGCGGCGCTGCTGTCGGTGAACTCGGGCGAGGACACAAAGAACTCCACCAGCTTGACCCGGCTCATGCCGTCCTCCAGCCGCGTCACCCAGCCGTCCAGCCCCGCCGGATCGGGCGCGCGTTTCAGCACGTTGTCATAGAGCAGCGTGACAAAATCGGTGTTGCTGGCGGCCGCGCCATAGGTGGCGGTGAACTCGGGCGCGGCCATGAAACTTTCGACCACCTGATCAAACCGCATCCGCCCCGCCGCCAGCGTTTCGGCCCAGCCGTCATAGCCGCCCGGATCGGGGTCACGGTCAAACACCGCGCGGTACAGCCGGTAGACGTCGTCGGCCCATTCGGTGATGTCGCGGGCCATGTCAAAGCCCGCTTGCGCGGTCGCGCTGGTGGTCTGGTGCTCGGGGCTTTCGGCGAACAGCAGCACCACGCGGGCGCGCGATGTCCCCTCGTCCAGCTGCGTCATCCAGGACGCCAGCCCGGCGGCATCGGGCGCGCGGTGCAACACGTTTTCATAGAGCAGCGTGACAAATTCCGTGTCCGTGGTGGCACCATAGGTGGCAGTGAACTCGGGTGAGGCGATAAAGGCCTGCGCCACCTGATCGTGGGTCATCCGGTCCAGCGTCATCCGCTGCGCCCAGGCCTGATGCCCGCCCGCATCGGGCGCGCGCCCGAAAACCGCCAGATACAGCCGGTAAACCTGCGCCGAGATCTCTGTGTGATAGATCCCCGCGCCGCCGCCCTGCACCACATCGCCGCCCGGCCCGCCCGCCAGATCATCTGCCCCCGCGCCGCCCGTGACCAGATCGCGGCCCCGGCCCGCGCGCAGCACGTTGGCCCCGGCCCCGCCGGTCAGCACATCGTCGCCGTCGCCGCTGCTGGCGTTTTCGATGCCGCCCTCGATCGTGGCCCAGTCGCTGCCCGCCACCCGCAGCGTCGCGGTGGCGCCCAGCGTGATCTCGACCGGGTCGGCCACCGCGACGCTGGTGATCCAGTCGGTGCCGCCGTCATCGTCCACGGCCCGGCCCCGCGCCGGGTCGGCAGCGACCAGCGCGGCAAAATCATCGGTAAAGACCCAGATGTCATCGGCGCTTTGCGGGCTGTCCTCGGGGCTGCCCAGGAATTCCAGCCGGACAGAGCGCAGCGTGCCCACATCTCCGATCGACCCGTCGGCCACCCGCAGCGTCCAGTCCCCGGCGCTGGACATGCCGCGTAACGCCGCCACCCCAAAGGTCCAGTCGCCGTTCAACGCAGTGCCGCCGCCATCGCCCTCGGCGAGGATCACCTCTGTGCCATCCGGGGCAATCAGGGTGATGGTCAGGTCGCTGGCAAAGCCATGGGTGATCGCGACCGTGACATAGACATGCTCGATGACAATGCCGTCCACGACCTGCAACACCAGATCGGTGTCGGAAAAATCAAGGATCGGCCGGGTTTGGCTGCGCGCGAAACTGGCCTGCACCAGAGTGTCCGAGGTCGCCGCCACGCCCCCCTGCATGTCCAGCCAGACCTCGGCCAGACGCACGGCGGCAAAGGCATCGACAAGGCCAAAGCCGTAGCTGGGGCTGAAACTCATCGCGCCGCCGTTCCACGTCTCGCCGCCCATGGGCTGCCATTCGCCCGCCTCGAAACCGCTGGCCGGACCGCCATAGGCCGACCCCGTCTGCGCCGCCGTCAGCGACAGGATCTCCTGCACGTCGCGCCAGCCCAAGCCGGGTGCTGTCTCCAGCATCAGCGCCACCACGCCAGACACCACCGGCGTCGCCGCCGAGGTGCCGCTAAAATCATTGGTGTAATCGCCCGACGCATAGCCGTCGCGGCCCGCCACATCGGTGGTGTGGCTGGCCGCCGGGGCCGAGACCAGCAGGTTGGCACCAAAGTTGGAATAACTCTCGACCGACCCGTCACGCCCGACCGCCCCCACCACGATCACCGTGTGCAGGACGTTGTGCCCCTCGCCCTGCGCATTGCCCAGCACGCCAAAACTTTGCAGCGTGGGGTCGCCCGCCTCATTGCCCGCCGCCTTGACAAATATGGTGCCAAGGCCGCCGCGCCCGGTCTGGGTGGCCTGCGCGAAACGCTGTGCCTCTTCCCAGCCATAGCTGCCGGGATCGCCGATATCCCAGTCGTCGGAAAACTCGGGCCTGACGCCATAGCTCTGGTTCACCACGTCGAACATGGCGGTCCAGACCAGAGAATCGTACAACACCGCATCCGAGGCCACCTGCATGTCGTTCAGATAGTCGACCGAGGTCAGTGACGCGCCCCAGGCCACGCCCACCCCGCCCAAGCCATTTCGCGCCGCCGCGATCAGCCCGCCGACAGAGGTGCCGTGCCCGTCAAAGCCGGTGTTGTGGCTGCCGTCATCGTTGCTGATCCCGTCGTAGTGCAGGCTGGCATCATAGTTGGCGGCCAGATCGGGGTGGTCCTGATCCATACCATCGTCATAGACGCCGACCGACACCCCCGCGCCGCTGACCTCCTGCCAGATCGTCTCGATGTCGCCGATCAGATCGAAATGCCATTGCAGCGCATAGCGCGGATCGGAAATTGTGACCATGACCTCGTGAACCACTGTACCCTGCCAGCCAGCGCGCATGCCCGGCATCGGCTTGTGCCCTTAGTGGCGGGAAATTATACGCGCGGTCAACACGTTCCAGTTGCAGAGCGACGCTTTGCGCCTTTCCTTGCCGCCGCGGCCTGCCCTACAACCGCGCCACCATGACCCGACACAGCGCCCCCCTGCCCCCCCCTGCCTTGCCGCATGTCACAATCCTGCTGGCCAGCTATCAGGGCGCGGCGCATCTGGGCGCACAACTGGACAGCCTGGCGGCGCAGGACCATGCCGACTGGGCGCTTTGGGTGTCGGACGACGGATCGCGTGACGGCACGCGGGGAATCGTCGAACGCTTTGCCACCGCCCATCCCTCCCATGACATCCGCCTGCTGGACGGCCCGCGTCGGGGGGCGGCGGCGAATTTCCTGTCGCTACTGTGCCACCCCGATCTGCCCGCCGGTTCCGTGGCGATCTGCGATCAAGATGACATCTGGTATCCGCACAAGCTGTCCCACGCGCTCATGACGCTGGCGCATTTCGACGGCCCCGCAGTCTACAGCGCGCAAAGCCGCCATGTCAGCGCGACGGGCGCGACCCTGGGCCTCAGCCGGGTGCACTCCGGCCCGCCGTCCTTTGGCAACGCGCTGGTGCAGAACCGGGTGGCAGGACACTGCGCGGTGCTGAACCCCGCCGCGTTGGCGCTGGTGCGCGCCGTGGGACCGGTCGAGGTGCCTTTTCACGACTGGTGGCTCTACCTGCTGATCACCGGCGCGGGCGGCCAAGTCACCGTCTCCCCCGAGGTGGTGCTGGATTACCGCCAGCACGGCGACAACGTGCTGGGCGCGCACCGCGGGTTTCTGGCCGGACTGGCCCGCGCGGCAATGGTGCTGGGCCCCACCTGGCGCGACTGGCAGACGGCAAACCGCAGGGCGCTGGAACAGGCCCGACCACATCTGACGCCAGAGACGCGCGCCCTGCTGGCCGCGCTGGATGCGGCCCCGGCCCGCGGCCTGCCCCGCATCCGGGCGCAGACCCGGCTGGGGATCACCCGCGACCGCCGCGCAGCGACCGCCTTTTTGCGACTGGCGGCGCTGCTGGGGCGGGTCTGAAAGAGACCGTTGCATTAACAGGGATGTCCCAAAATTATGGCACCCGATCTTACCTTTAGGCGGCCAGGCCGAAGAGGCCATGAACGAAGCTGATCTCGCCTTGGACGCCTAGTTGTTTGTTGTGGATGTGCCCTTGCTTGATCGTTCGGGTCGTATCGATCCCGCTCAGGGTTACTTTCGCGCTTCGCAAAGATCGAAAGCCCTGACGGAATCCAAGTAGCCGTTTCATGGCTGCGTGGTCGCTCTCGATCAGGTTGTTTCGCCATTTCTTGTCGATATGCCGAATGCTGTCGAAATGTGGGTCGTATCGATGATTGACCTCGCTAATGACACGTCGATAAGCAGGTGCTTTGTCGGTGCATATCGTGACCGGGCGATGCAAACGTATGCGTTCAATAGCCTTGCTGAGAAAGGCTTTAGCGGCCTTCGCATCGCGCCGAGCGGTGAGGCGGACGTCGATCAACTGGCCATTTCGTCAGCTCTCGGCCGAACGTCTGCACCCAGCGATAGACTGCTGATCGATCAAGTGAAATGCCGCGTTCGGCGAGAAGAGCGACCACATCCTGACAAGACAAGGGATAGCGCAGATGCTAACGCACAGCCAAAGGATAATCTCGTGTGGAAAGCGATGGTGCTTGAACGGTGACTTGCGCGCCACGATCAACCTCAAAAGCATGAAAATCACCAATCGGGCCGATTGATGCAATATGTGGGCACCTCTATTTTTCACCGGTCTCGGCTGTTTCAAGCGGTTTGGACCGGATGAAGTGCGCATGATGTCGCCAGCCGGTCTCCCGGCGCATTGTGGGGGCGTCGGGGTTCGTGGGGTCACGAGCAGCAAACTCGGCTCTTGCGGCCTGACTTCCGCGCTCTGGATCACGCCGGCCAGGGGTTCAGGCGGCGTAGCTGGACTAGGCGACGCATATTGTAGGCCAGGTTCTTCATCCCGATCTTCGCCTTCGCCCGCACCAGGCCGATCATGCGCACCAGCGTGCCGCCCATGTCGTTGGCCTGTGCGCCGAAGACGCGCTCGACGCGCACGCGCACCGAGGATTTCGTCCGATTTCTGCCCTTGGCTTGTTCGGTTAGCGGCTTGCCGCGTTTACCTTTGCGGTGGCTGTGGCTCTTCAGCTTGCACGCGCGCAACTTTGCCTCCGTCTCCTCGGACCGATAGGCCGCATCCGCCCAGACCCCGGAGCCGGTATTTCCCCGCATCAGCAGGTGATCCACAGCCTGGCTGTCCGCTGCCCGGCAATGGTTTGTTTGCAAACCATGAGAGGGGTGCTGGGCCGCATCTCTGACGTGGTAGCGCCGGACCAGTTTGTGCTGGCGATCCACGTTCACGTGGTTCTTGTAGCCGTAGTAGGATTTTCCGTGATTCTTGGTCCAGCGCGCGTCAGTATCCTTCTGCGAGCGCTTGGCGGGCTTGTCAGCCCAGTCCTCGGGCGCCTCGCCGTTCTTGATCGCCGCGTTCTCGTCGCGTGTGTTATGGTTGCGCGGCACCGGCACGATGGACGCATCCAGGATCTGGCCGCCCCGCGCGATATATCCCTGCCGCGCCAGATGGCCGTCGAAGTTCTTGAAAAGGGTCCCCACCATGCCCGCCTGCGCCAGCGCCTCGCGATAAAGCCACACGGTCTTGGCGTCGGGCACCCGGTCCCTCCTGGCCGAGCCCAAGGAACCGCATGAACGACAGTCGGTCGCGCACTTGATACTCGACCTGGTCGTCGGAAAGGTTGTAGAGCGCGCCGAGCACCAGCGTCTCGAACATCATAACCGCGTCCATCGGCCTGCGCCCGACCCGCGACTTGCGCTCCGCCTCCGGCTCGCGCCATGCCCGTTCCAGCGTCGGGCGGAATTCTTCCCAGGGCACGACGGCATCAATCTCGACCAACGGGTCCTTCTTGGCGTCCAGGCTCGCGTAGCAGTCTGAAAGATCAAAGAAACCCATCTGCGCCATCGTCACACCCCAAGTCGAAAAATGCCCTCTGCTTCATACCGCAGCGGCCCGGTCAGGGCAATTTTTCGAGGTAACCATGTATAACCGCCCCATGCGCAAGTGGTAATTTTGGAGTTGGATTTTGACGCATCATCGGGTGCTGACATGTATCCGGCCTCTGATGCAGCGATATACGGCGGATTCAACCGGTCGTCGCAACACGCCGTTTTAGGAGGTGTAGATGACAAAACCAGGCAGACGAAAGTCCGAACGTTCGACCTGACCTGTTCGGCAGGAAACCTGAGACCTTCGCCGGCGGCGTATCCGGCCGCGACTAGGTCCGACCGCGAAACTCGACGGCTACGTCGCGCATGGTACTGAACACGGCGCCGCGTTCCTGGAGCGCGTGGATCAGTTTCTCGAGCATCAGCATCCGGTGGCCGCGTCCGACGACATAGGGATGGAACGTGTAGGTCAGTACGCCCCAGTCGGTATTCCGCGTCATGAACTCGAAATCGGCGACGAAGTTCTCCAGCACCAGACGGGCATTCGACAGGCCCGGCATCAGGCTCGTTGCGGTGCGCATGAACTCGAAATGCGGGAAGTCGTCCAGCGACCAGCTGATCGGCATCTCGACCAGCGACGTGGTCTCGCCGAATGTCACCGGGCCGTCATCGGGCACCACGTCACCGCGGCGGGCGAAATATGGCATGTGATCGTGGCCCATCAGGCTGCTTTCATAGTCGAACCCGTGCTTCAGAAGAAGATCCACCGTCACGTCGCTCAGGTCCCACGAGGGTGAACGATACCCCCTTGGCCGGCTGCCGGTGACCTCCTCGATCAGATCGGACGCGCGAACCAGCCCGTCTTCCTCTTCCTGCGGCGTGAGGTTGGCTGGCGGCACGTGGGTGTATCCGTGATTCCCGATCTCGTGCCCCGCGGCATGAATTCGGGCGCAATGGTCGCGATAGGTCTCGATCACGGTGCCCGGAACGAAGAACGAGGCAGGCAGGCGATAGCGTTCAAGCAGGGGCAACAGCCGTTCGACCACGGTCATAGCACCGAATTCGCCGCGCGAGACCGGCGTCGGCGATTTCATTCCGCGGGCGACAAGACCCGACATCGCGTCGAAGTCAAAGGTGAGGCAGACGAGATGGCGAGGCATGGGAGGCTCCGTTCGTTGGTTCTGATAGACGGGTCCGCGTCAGGCGGTCATGGTGATGATGGTCCTGCCCAGTATGCTGGTACGCTGCAACAGGCTCGGCATTTCGATATACTCGTCCGGACTGTGGTAATTGCCCCCGACAGGGCCGGTTCCGCAGAGCGTGGCCGCTCCGGTTTCGGCGGCAAACCCGGAATCGGCGCCGCCGAGCGTATAGACGCCTTTGATATCGACACCCTCGGACTGCGCCCCGGCCCGGTAGGTTTCAAACAGGGCGCGCGAGCCTTCGGACTGCGCGAATGGAGGAAACTCGCCTTTAACCACGTACTCGGTACTGGTGCCGGGCAGATAACTGCTCTGCAGGATGTGCTCGATCTCCTGCATCAGGGGTGCCCTGTCGAAAGGGTCGGCATAGCGTACATCGAAGACGGCCGTGGCGTCCGGCGCGACCGTGTTCGCCGACTGGCCGCCGCTGGCAAGCCCGACATTCACGCTGATGTTGCGGGACATGTCCGTCAGGGCGTGCAGCCGGATGATCTTTTCCGCAAGTTCCTGCAGCGCGCTGCGGCCAGCCTGGATGTTGGCTCCGGAATGGGCGGCGCGTCCGGTGATCTTAAGATGCACGAACAGACAGGCCCGCCGGCCGGTGACCACCTCGCCGCCGGGACGTCCCGGTTCGGCGTTGAACACGGCGCGCGCCCCGCGCGCCTCTGCCCGGATGATATCCTTGGATGCGGGAGAGCCGATTTCCTCGTCGCCGGTAAAAAGCCCCGCGACCGGCACCGCAAGATCGCCGCGGCGGGCTAGGGCGGCAAGAACGAAACAGTTCATCACCAGTCCGGCCTTCATGTCGGCGACGCCGGGACCGTAGGCGCGTCCGTCGCGGATGGTGAAGGGGCGACGGCTGGCCTCGCCCTTGGGAAAGACGGTGTCGCAATGACCGCTCAGCAGAACGGCCCCCGTATTGGCACGCGGACCGATGCGGGCCCTCAGAACGTTGCCGTTCCGCTCCTGCGGCAACGTATCGGTGGCGATGCCGTGTGACGTCAGAAAATCGTCCAAGGTAGCGACGACGCGATCGATTCCGGGCTTGTCGTGACTGCCGCTATCGATGTCGACGATCCGCCCCAGAAGGTTGGCCATCGCTGTCTCCTGGCCCGCGAGCCAATCGGTCACCTCGCGAGCGGCCTGTTCGCTGTCTTGCATGTCCGGTTCCGTACTTGATCGTTGAGCCCGGCCGCGATCGGTCGCGGCCGGGCGGGATGCGCGCAACGCTTACCGTTATCCGTTACTGGCTCAGATCGGTTTCCTTGGCGACGTTCAGCCAGTAGTCGATCATTTCCTTGGCTTCGGCGTCGTGTTCTTCCGGCGTGCTGGCCACGGGTTGATAGCCTGCGTTCGAAAGCTTCTCGGCCACATCGGGCATGTTCATGACCTCGCGCACGGCGTCGGCCACGACAGTGCGAACTTCCAGCGGAGTACCAGCAGGAGCCAGAATGCCCCAGACGCTGGTGATGGTGACGCCGGGCAGACCGTCGGCTTCAAGCGTCGGAACACCGGGCAATGCAGGGTGTTCCTTCGATCCGGTCAGCCCGATGGCCCGAACCCCCCCGGCCTCGATCTGCGGACCGGACGAGCTGATGCCGCCCATGTGCATCTGCACGTGTCCGCCGAGAACGGCGTTCAGCGCCGGCCCGGACGAGGCATAGGCGACGGGGGTGATATCGGTTCCTGCAGCGATGTTGAACTGGATACCTGCTAGGTGGGTCGAAGCGCCGATGCCGCCATGCGAGAAGGTCAGCTGCCCTGGATTGGCCTTGGCGTATTCGACCAGTTCCCTGGTATTCTTTGCGGGTACGTCCGGATGGATAACCAGCACGACCGGCGAACGCGCCAGCCGGGTCACGCCGACGAAATCGTTGACCGGATCATAAGGAAGGTCCTTGATGATGGCCGGGTTCTGATAGAAGGCATTGTCGGAAAGATAGAGCGTGTAACCATCCGGCTCGGCGCGCGAGACCAGTTCGGTGCCGACAACTGCCGAGGGATCCGGGCGGTTGTCGATGACGACCGGCACGCCGAGCTTTTCGCTCAGCGGCTCCTGCAGAATGCGGATGATGTTGTCCGACCCGCCGCCCGGCGCACGCGGCACCACGATGGTGATGTCGTCGGCAGGATAGTCCTGCGCCGCGGCCGGCGTGACGAATGCGGCCGTTCCGGCGACAATGGCGCCGGCCAGTGCGAAAGTACTGAGTCTGAAGGTTGTCATCTTACCTCTCCGTTTTCTTTCCTGTTACCGATGCGTGCGCGCCGATCTTATGGGACGCCCGTCAAGGCGGCCAGCCGATGTCCATACGCAGTCTTCTGTCGGGCATTCGAACCGGGGTCTCAGGATTTCTGAAGCGCCGGCGAGTCCGCACCGCATCACATAGTGATAGACAGAACTGCATAATGATATTATGCGTGCCTTTTAACAGGTGTCAACAATAACAGACGCAATGGCGGAGCGCTTGGGACCGATGATCAGGCATTGTGCAATTCGGCACGGCGATCGGCGAGCAGAGGGCTCTCGCGGATGATCGCGGTGCTGCTGGCGGTGATGGCGCCGATATTCATGGTGGCGGCCATAGGATATGGCTGGATTCGCATGGGGCAGCCGTTCGACAACCACTTCGTCACCGCTCTGGTCGCCTATGTGGGAACGCCCTGCCTGCTGCTTCGGACCTTCAATCAGGGGGCGATCGGGCTGGATGACTTCGGCTCGATGCTGGTGGCGGCGGTCGCCCTGCTGGTGGCGCTGAGTCTGGCCGGACTGTTGCTGCTTCCGCGCCTCGGATTGCCGATACGCGACTATCTGCCCGTCCTGATGTTCCCCAATGTCGCCAACATGGGCCTGCCAGTCGTTCTGTTTGCCTACGGACAGGACGCGCTGGCTTTGGCGATGGTCGTGTGGGTCGTCCAAGTGATAGCCCACAATACCATCGGCATCGCGATTCACAGTGGCACCGCCAGGGCCGGAACGCTGCTCCGGTTGCCGGTAGTCTACGCCTTGGCGCTGGGTCTGACCATAGTGGCAACCGGAATTCATCTGCCACTCTGGATCACACGCGCCGTCGATCTGATGGGAAATCTGACGATCCCGCTGATGCTAATGGCGCTGGGGGCATCCATTGCGCGGCTGTCGGTCCACCGACTGGGGCGAAGCGTACTGGCCTCGGGATTGCGGATAGCCGGCGGCGCGGCATGCGCCATGCTGGTTGCTTGGGCGATGGGCCTGGACGACTTGGCACGCGGTGTACTGATCCTGCAGGGCTCAATGCCCGTAGCGGTGCTGAGCTACATCTATTCCGAGCGCTTCGGCCACTCGGGGGACGAGATCGCCGGCGCGGTGGTAGTCTCGACCGTCGCCAGTCTCTTCACGGTGCCCCTGCTGGTCGGTCTTCTCGCGGTCTGAGCGACGTCGGAAAGGCGGGTACAGCAGCCTAAACAGGGCATCGGTTACTTCGATCGTCGTTGCCGCACCACCCATGTCGGGGGTAAGCGTGGTCCCGGACCGGCAGAAGTCTTCGATCGCCTCCATCAACGCCGCAACGGCCTGGGTCTCGCCCAGAAAGTCAAGCAAAATCGGCGCCAACCAGAAGGTGGCGATAGGATTGGCGAGGCCCCTGCCCGCGATATCCCGCGCAGAACCGTGGACCGGTTCGACCATCGAGGGGTGCCCGCGTTCGGGGTTGATGTTGACCGATGGCGTCCACGCAGGCCAGGTCGAGACCCGACAGGATGTCGCCGAAAAGGTTCGACGCGACGACGACGAACCAGTCCGGGTGCTGAACGAAATGCGCCGTGAGAATGTCGATATGATACTGATCGGTCCTGACTTCCGGATACCCCGCCGCAACGGCCGCAACGCGCTCGTCCCAGAACGGCGTGGTATAGTTGATTCCGTTCAATTTGGTGGCCAAGGTCAGATGCTTCCCGCGCGATTGCGCGAGGTCGAACGCATAGCGCAGGATCCGGTCGGTGCCATGCCGCGTGAACACGGTTTCCTGCACCGCCATCTCGCGCTCTGTTCCGGCGTAAAGCCGGTCGCCGACCTCCGAATACTCGCCTTCCGTATTCTCGCGCACGACGAAGAAGTCGATTTCGCCGGCCGACCGCCCCGCCGCCGCCGTGGTGACGCCGAGCGACAGTCGAACCAAGCGAAGGTTCACATACTGGTCGAAACGCCGCCGGATCGGGATGAGCAGACCCTAGAGCGACACGTGGTCGGGCACACCCGACCAACCGACAGCGCCGGGAAAGATGGCGCCCTGTGTTTGCGGACGGGCGGCGATAGTTGACACACCGACTCCTGCATGAAAGTGTATCACACATAGATGTACGAAATCACAATATGATATGTCGGCCCAATCTTCCACACTTGGCCG